>JAHDEN010000200.1:5585-10734 GCA_020628815.1 Chloroflexota bacterium
AATGAGCGTGGTTAGGGTACGCAGATTGATCCCAGCCACCTGTTCGGCCGCGGCTCGATCAAATCCCCCTTTAAAAATTGCCAGATGTTTAAATCCAGCTTTCTCTTGATCAGTCAAAAGCGACCATGAATAGGCAAAAACGGCCCGAATGCTTTTTTGATGATCAGGCACCAAACCAAGATCTGTCGCCAAAATATCGATATTTTGCTCGATTTCGGCCGCTATTTCATAACACGAAATGACCCGAATCCAAGCAGATGCAAGCTCAAGGGCCAGCGGCATCCCTTCAACCAATTGGCAAATTTTGTGAACACAGGCCTGCTCTTGATCGGCCGCAAAACTCAGATCCAACCGGCGAGCTCGATCAACAAAAAGGGTCGCCGCCTCATGGTTGTATCCTGTGGAATAAGGCAAACCCTTAAGGGGTAGCACCCATTCTGCCGCAATCGCCAACGGCTCTCGCGTGGTTACGATCAACTTGAGATAAGGGGCAACGTCCAACATCTCTAAGATCAGATCAAGCCCATCAAGCAGGTGCTCAAAGTTATCTAAAATCAATAAAATCGATTTGTCTTTTAAATAGGCCAGCAACTGCTCTTGGGGTGTTTTTTGTGCGGCCGATGACAGCCCTAATCCATTGATAATGGCAGATGGCAGACCGCTTGCTGCGCTTATAGAAATAAGCGGGACAAAGAAAACACCCGCCTGAAATTGCGGCAAGAGCTGATGAGCGCATTCAACCCCCAGACGAGATTTTCCGATCCCACCGGGCCCTGTTAACGTAACGAGTCGTGCTTTATTTTGTTGTAAGAGCTCTACAACTTGGGCAAGCTCATGCTCACGGCCGACAAATTTTAACGGATAAACAGGCAGGTTATTGGGGCAACCCTTTGTATTTTGCACAGCGATTGGTGCGGGTTTAACCTCAAGATTTTTGGTCTCTGGACCAGTTGCACCCCGCTTGATTTTTTCATACAGCGCAACGGTCTGCGACGATGGGTCGATGTCTAACCCAGCTCTTAACGCTTGAACACACGTTTCGTACTGGCTCAATGCGGCCGTTCGATTCCCAGCTTCAGCATAAATCGACATCAATTGACGATGTGCTTCTTCTCGCCAAGGGTCAAGTAAAAGGAGTCGGAGCAAGCGATCTGTGGCGGCCGGAATATCCCCTGCCTGATTTGCAGCCTGAACAAGTTGATCAAGAGCATTAATCGTTTTTTGGTGATATTTGGCTCGCTCACGCTCAACCCAGTCAGAAAACAGGCCTCCGTCATGCAGTTCAAAATCATCTAAAAACGGCCCTGCGTAAGCGTCTACCCATCCTTGTAAATTTTGATCATCTGCAAGGCCCGAGATTTCTTGCGTTGTGTCTAATCCAATCTCCCGCCGATTAATGACGAGAAAATCCCCCAGCTCTGGCTTAAGCTTGCTAATGACTACGCGCAGATTTGCGCGGGCGGCCGACTCCTCCATATCGCTCCACAGCAAACCGGCCAGCTGACTCCGAGAAACCATCCCTCGATTCACCGCCAAGTAAAACAGAGCGGCTTTAGCTTTTTGCGAAACAAGGGATTTAAGAGGCTCACCATCCACCCAAATTTGAGGTTTACCGAAAAATTGAATAGTCAATTGAGGCATAGATTAACGCTAGGTTTTCATTCGATTAACGAACGATCGATATGATGAGTTCGGGGTGCTATACCAAGAGCATAGAAATTTTAATGTGCACACCTCGCTTAATCGACTGCGGAGGTCATGCCATGCACATGAGTACAGCTATTTTAGCTGTATTTCAAATTATCTCATATTACCGGAGGAAAAATGAGCCCAAAACCCTTTTTTCAAAATAGGAAACGACAAATATTATTTATATTGCTTCTCGCCGCCGCCGTTGTCCCTGCACTTGTAACGCAGGGGCAAAACACAGCGCCAGAAAGCACAACGATCTTATTTGACCCAGCGCTCCATCAAGCTGGCTTTATCGAGGTCAAGTTTGCAGAAGGTTCAAACGTGCGCCTGCGTGACGGACAGCTAACTGATTTCGGCCGAGGAGCCGTTTCAGTCGCGGCCGAGACATCTGACATCATCGCCAACGGCCGCTGGGCCCCGCTCTCATCTGTTAGCGAAACTGAACTCGATTCGATCCGCACAAGCTCACAGGCGATTGACCCAGCGCTACCCGATCTTAATCTTTACTACCGGCTATTTTTAGGCGATGGGCAAACCCCAAACGCAACGATCAAATCGTTGACCCAGCTAGAACTTGTTGAAGGAGCCTATCCGGTGCCGAAAGTTGGCCCGGCCGCGCTACCCCCCGACTATGCCACCTTAAACGATGGGAACGCCGACGCCGACTATGGCTACATGTATCAAAGATATGCGGACGAGGCCCCCGAGGGCATCGATGCCCGTTATGCGTGGCAAGGGTTCCACGGCACCGGGAATGGGATCGATATCTGTAACATCGAACGGGGCTACAACACCCACACAGATCTACCATCTATTCGAGAGATTGGCCCAGGACCCAAAGTGCTCACCACTGTGTATGGCTCAGCAGACAACGATCATGGGACGGCCGTACTTGGTGTCATGGGTGCCAAAGACAACGATTGGGGCGTCCAAGGGCTGGCACACGATGCTGATCTATTATTCTCTACACCTACCCGAACCGTCTTCTTCGTCACCTTCTACGACATTACCGATGCGATTCTCCAATGTACCTCAAAACTGGGACAGGGCGATGTCATCATCATCGAGCAACAAATTCAAGGGCCAGGGCCAGAGCTTTGTGATGAAGGGCAAAAAGGCTGTGTACCAGTTGAGTATCACAAACCGACCCACGATGCGATCAAAGTTGCCGTGGCTCAGGGGATTGTCGTTGTTGAAGCGGCCGGAAATGGGAACAACAATTTAGATCTTGGAAAATATAATCCCGGCCACAATCCGTTTAGCGTTAACAACGATTCAGGGGCGATTTTAGTTGGAGCAGCCAACAGTGCTTATGCTGTCACCAAAAGAGAGCGGTCTGGCTTCTCGAACTACGGATCAACGGTTGATCTATATGCTTGGGGAGATTCGATCATCGCCCCCGGAAAAGGGAGCTATTATGACTTAGATGGCCCCGCAATGACCTACACATTGTTCGGTGGAACGTCTGGCGCTTCCCCGATTGTGGCATCAGCGGCCGCAATTGTTCAGAGCAACTACAAAGCGAAAAATGGAGACTACGCCTCACCCGCAGTAGTTAAAAGTATTCTGACGTCTACAGGCACCCCGCAAGAAAATGAAAATGGGGATAACATCGGCGTTCAACCCAACCTGCGCGGGGCAATTGAAGAAATCTGGGGGATTGAAGAAATTGCAGCCCCCATCATCACCCCCGATACCGGCACCTATCAAATGCCACTCCAGGCATCAATCGATTATGGGGACAGCAGCCAAAACAGCAGCAACACCCACATTCGGTATACCTTAAACGGGACAGAACCCACAGAAGATTCCTTTGTTTTCCTACCGGATCAAGGGGACACCCTTTATCTAAACTATGGCGTTACGGTCCGGGCTAAAGCATTTAGCAATTTTGGTGGATCGGGCTATGTGGCTGAGAGTGAAACCACCACGGTGATTTATCTTTCAAACACACCCAAGGTAGCCACCCCGCAAATCAGCCCAGATGGAGGTACGTTTGATCAAGGGACACAACTGATCTTATCAACGTCAACCGCAGGGGCAGAAATTCGATATCGGCTAGACGGCCGGACCCCGTCGTTCTTCTATCCCGGAACAGTGTACGAAGGGCCAGTTACGTTACCCATTGGATCTCATGATGTGGTCGCACGAGGGTACAAAGACGGCTATTACAAAAGTGACGCTGCCCACAGCAGCAACACAATTACGATTAACCCGATTCAGCTCCCCGTCCCGGTCGTTTATCCAAATGGCGGGACGTTTACCGGGGAAGTAAGTGTTTATCTTGGTTCTACCGTTTTAGGCGCAGACATTCGGTACACGCTGGATGGATCGGAGCCAACAAGCAGCTCAAACCAGTTTATTGAACCGATCGCACTGACGGCCGATACCACCGTAAAAGTGAAGGTGTTTCTCGATCCGTATACACCAAGCGAAACAATCACAAAAGAGTTTGAAGTGATCGGTGAAGTTGACCCACCGGTAATCACACCGGCCGATGGTTCCACCGCCACGGATACCCTGCAGGTCAGCATGAGCACCTCTACCGCCGGTGCAACGATCCGATACACAACCAACGGTGCTGAGCCCACCAGCTATTCGGCCGAATACACCGGGCCATTTAACTTGGGGCACGGTGAGCACACGGTTAAAGCCAAAGCCTTTTTGACAGGAGCGGCCGGTAGTTCAACCACAACAGCCGAATACACCGTCTATGATCCAGCTTTACAGATTGATCCACCCGTGATCTATCCGCCGGTCGGCAATTACAACGGCCCCATCACCGTCACCATCACATCTGAAACAGAAGGTGTATTTATCTCCTACACAACCGATGGCTCAGATCCATTTACATCTGGGACAGTTAAGCCGTACAACGGACCGTTTAGCTTACCGGGTGCAGCAACCGATTACTTTGTCCGGGCAAGGGCGTTTAAAGCGGATGCAAATCCAAGCTCTGTCGCGTCAAACGTGCATCGCTTAACCGTGGTCAATCCAACCTTGGGGCAAGTCATTACCCCGACAATCGATCCCCCATCTGGCACATATACCAACACCTTCACGGCCAAGGTCACAGCCACAGACCACCAAGCCCCGTTTCGGATTCGTGGTCTACACATCACCGAAGACGACACGCAGCCGCTGGTAAATTTACAGGATCGGGAAAGTGGGGCCGTTCCGTTTAACGTCAATGTTTCCAGTTCAAAAACGGTCAAAGCGGTTTCCTCGCAGGTGGGATGGGTTGATAGCCCGGTGGCCTCGGCCGACTATCTGCTCAAGTGTGACACCCCGAAAATCATGACCGGTGGCACCTACACAGGCACGGCCGAAGTTAGCCTCTCGTCCGGCACGACGGCTGCTGAAATCTACTACTCAATAGATGGTAGTAATCCAAATGAAGGTGGCGATTTATACGATGGGCCATTTACTCTCGAGGTCGGTGAACATACCGTCCAAG
>JAHDEN010000201.1:0-4057 GCA_020628815.1 Chloroflexota bacterium
ATGAATTTAGCCATTTGCCTTAGGCAAAGAAGTGCTATTGGAGAATTTAAATGTTCAAAAAAAATCAGGCATCTGAACCGATTGATGGGAATAAATCACTGCCAACTTTGGCCTATCTTCTTTTCACCATCTTGCTAATAACCATCCCACTTTTTATCTAAAACACCCCAAATTCTTAGGAGAAATATGATGTACGAGACAAAACTAGCTCATTCAATTCAAAGCGATTATCGCCATGCTGCCGATAACCATCGGTTAGTACAGACCAACGATCCAGTTAGAAACCGAGTTAGAAGAATTCAATCTGTGGCCCTGATCGGAACCCTTTTTGCCGCTTTATTCATCTTTTTATAGTGAAAATAAACGGCCAACGGGTGACTTTCTCGATCACTTAGACAAACCAATTATAAACTTTTTTAGAAACTGAAAATTGAAATTTAGGAGAAAACATTTTGGCAAAATATTTATTTACGTTCACGTATGGGGCAGCCGCCAGCAAAGGATTGCTCAAAGAAGGAGGATCGGCACGGGAAAAAGCCGGCCGAAAAGCGGTCGAAGCGATGGGCGGCACACTCGACGCTTTTTATTATGCGATTGGACCACACGATGGTTACTTTATCTGTGATTTCCCAGATGAAAAAGGGGTCGCACACGGTTTAACCGTTTTGCGAGCAAATGGATTTAGTGCCACAGCGGCTCAGCTGCTGACTGGTGCAGAGATTGATGAAGCCCTGAAAACTCAAGTCGAATACACCCCACCAACGGCTTAAGTTTGAAAGCTCAACTTGTTAAAAAAGAGCATGAGGTTGGAAACAGTAAGCGCTCGGAAGAGCAATTAAATATAGGAGACTTAAAATGATAGTTAATGTTTTATGGATAAATATTGTGCCCGGTTTTCGGGACAGCGGTGTGGCTAAGCTGAAAGAGCTAGCACAAATAATGAAAGAAGGTCAAGGGGTAGATGCAGGCGTTCTGTTGCAAGTGGTGACCGGCTCCCCTTATTTGGCCGGGTTTGTCAGCTTTCATGAAAGTACAGCGTCTCAGGTTAAATCGATCGAAGCTCTGCGGACTTCGGATAAGTTTGCGAAGTGGAATCAAGATGCGGCCGAGGACTTTAACTGGGCCACGATTGAATTGCAATCATTTAAAACATTACGGCCGGGAGGCGGGAAATTGCCGAACTTTATTTACACCAATTCAATTGATATTTTGCCGGGCAAATTGCAGGCCGGCCGCGAGCATATGGACAAAATGGCAGAGCATGTTAAGTCTGTGTGTGGCGTAGATGTTGGCGTTTATCATTTAGAAGGGGGAGCGTTTTACCGTCATTTTTGGGTTGGCGACTATGACAGTTTGGAACAATATGAACAAGCTCAAGCAACCCTATTAACTGACGAAAAATGGGGCGAGTTAGCTGAAGGAATGGCGGATCTGTTTGATCGCTCATCTCTGGAAATTAGTTTCGGACAGTATGTGTAAACCATCACCTCAGATTAGGTGCAGACTGCGAAAAAGCCCCACTCAAGGTGTTTCAATCTGAGTGGGGCTTTGTTTGTGTAACTGGGTAAATTGAATTGTTGCACTCATTTAGCCGGTAAACCATTTGGCTTAGTGAAATTCAGAGTTACCATTTAATGATGGATGATACATTTTCTCTTTATGATCTGAAAGTCGAGGTGGTTGCAACCGAAAAACCGATGGTGTGCAATCATCAAGCAGGTGATTATTTCACCCTTGTTGGTGAAAACCTGAGTTTTCCAGCCGGGCAAACCTTTCCACTTTACTCGTTAGCGGCAATTTTACCCTTGCTACCGGCCAAACAGCGGGATACCCATCCGCATGATTGGATGACAACCGATGCGGAGATTGCTTGTCCAGACCCGCACTGTGGCGGCCGGTTCAGAATCACCCGCACCGGCCGAACTGAGTTTCACCACGCGGATGTTACCGCAGTACCTCTGCCAGATGGAGGCACCTCATGACCCAGCAAAATGCTTCAAGAGTAGAACGGGCCGAGCTCCGGCCGGGGTATTCGATCTCACGCATCATTAAAGGGGGATGGCAGCTTTCTGGCGACCATGGGGAGGTCAAGCGGGCAGATGCGATCCAAGATATGCAAGCTTTTGTAGATGCCGGAATTACCACGTTTGATTGCGCTGATATCTACACCGGGGTTGAAGAGATGATTGGGGAGTTTATCGGCTCTGTTCGGCAGCAAAGAGGTGAGTCGGCACTTGAACAAATTAAGGTTCATACGAAGTTTGTGCCTGACTACGATAAGCTTTCTTCAATCAGCCGTGAATACGTTGAAAGTATCATTGATCGCTCGCTTAAAAGATTACAACTTCCACGGCTGAACTTGGTGCAGTTTCACTGGTGGGATTATGGAATTCCCGGCTACGTCGATGCGCTCCATATTCTTAAAGATCTTCAAAGTGCTGGCAAAATCGATAAGATTAGTGTCACTAATTTTGATGCGGCCCATGTTCAAGAAATTTGTGATTCAGGCATCGATTTGGTTTCAGCTCAGGTGCAATACTCCGTTTTAGATCAACGGCCGGCCGGATCGTTTACCCAGCTGTGCCAAGACAAAAATGTTCATATTTTGTGTTATGGGGTGCTTGCAGGCGGCTTTTTGACAGAAAAATGGCTCAACCAGCCGGACCCCGGTCATGAGTTTGTGAACCGATCACTGGTTAAATATCGGCTGATTATTGACGAAATGGGGGGCTGGGGGTTGTTTCAAGAGTTGTTGATGGTGTTAAACACCATCGCAAAAAAATATAGGGTAACGCTAAGCACAGTTGCAATTCGCTGGACATTGGATCAACCTCAAGTTGCGGCCGCTATTGTGGGGGCACGCTATGCTCGGTACTTGCCGCAAACTTTGCCGGTGTTTGACTTTAAGTTGGATGAGGCTGATCGCTCAGCAATTCAGAGCGTGCTGAGTGAGGCTAAGGGGCCAACCGGGCCGGTGTATGCCCTTGAGCGAGACAAAGAAGGCATACACGGCCGGATTATGAAATACAACTTAAATGGTTAAAACAAAAAAGGCTTATTTCTGAACTCAGAAATAAGCCTTTTTTATGGTCTGCCTGTTGTTGGGCTAGTGTTTCAACCATGCTACTATGATCGGTTTAAAAAGCGAAGAAACACTTAAAGTCACGACGTTTCCGATGAGATTATCCATCACTTCATCCTAGTCTTAACACTAGTTGGTGGAGATTCCAAAGCCAAATGGTTGTGAAGTATGCGGGTCGATTAAAGGGTGGCTGAATTGCGACACGATGCGCTCTGACATAAACGTTTCTAGACTATATTTTTCAACCGGGTTTACGTCGATAAAAATAATTTCGTAGTCGGCCGAAACAAAATTCTTGAAATAAGTTGATTCTAATTCAGTACGGTAATCGTTAATCATCGAATCATCATCAGCATGTAGAGCGATGCCAAGGCGGTTTATGATTTTACGTCCCTCGTGAATATCTTCATGCGATAGGAAATCACTTGCGTCCAAGAAGTAAAGAGGCTCTGCAAGCTTAAATCCATCAATCGAAATGATTCGTAATTCGTAACGTGTTGAATCTGATGGCGCTTGTGCAAATGTTTTTAAATTAAACTGTGGATTCCAACCAAAACCAGAGGGTAGCATGGCTTGTCCTAACATCATGTAGGCACAAATTACAACAATTATCGAAACTCTAAATAGACCATTATCTGGGCGACCGTTCACTAGATATTCTCCTAAAAAAGATGCGGGGGAAGTAGCGATTTAACTAAATGGGTTAAATCAATCTACTTTCACAGTATAGAAGAAATCTTTCGAAATCAATTAGGATGTTGGTCCAATTTTAGGATTAGCTAATGAGAAGAAAGTATTTTTACGGTTCTTTATAGGACCATTTACGCAAATATTCTTTCTTATGTCTAGTTAGACCATTACTTCCCACATCTGCTCCGCAATCGTAGCCCTCAAAACTAGTGACCGAACACTAATAATCATATGTTTTTCTGTGTTTAGACTTTCAAGATATTAATAAAAAAGGCCGATGTCACT
>JAHDEN010000201.1:4067-10715 GCA_020628815.1 Chloroflexota bacterium
GTTTCCAGCTGGGACATCGGACTTTTTTATTTGAATTTTTCTAGCACTTTATTTCTGACTATTTCGCCAGTAATAGATGCCACCCAGCAGAACCCCTACAAATATCATGAGCACGGCACTCGCTAGACGGCCGCCAATAACAGGATTGCTAGTCATGGGGCTGCCAAAGTCATATGCAAAATGCCGAAACTCTAAGGCTGTCCAAAATATCAGAAATTGCCCAAAGTTGAGCGGGGCTTCTTTGAAGGTCGCTTGAGCGTTTTCCCGCCCATTTTGATAAAGGCGGTATAAAAGCATCACAATAGTGAGAATGACCGCCAAGAAAATGGCAAAAACAAAGCTTGCCTCTCGTTGCGGGCGAAAGAACCACCCAAAATACAACCCAAAAGCCGCTCCGGTTAATAAGTGTCTTTGAAGTTCAGATATCCCGGTTGATTTTTGTTTGGATTTTTTAGCCATTTTAGCCTGCATACCCCCGCATCTTCAAAAATGGGGGAGGTTAGTCTGGTTTAAGTTTGGACACTATTTTAGCAGTGCGTCTACTTCTTCGCGTGTTCCAAAATCTGTTCCGGGTTTTGATGCTGCGAGTGCACCACAGACCAACCCCAATCTTATCGCTTCTGAATGGGATTGGTCGTTTGCCAGCCCGTATACCATGCCGCCCACAAACGCATCACCGGCCCCAATTGGATTTTGTTCAACGATAGTAGGGGGCATTAAATGGATCGGATTATCTTCTTCTAGAAAAAGAACGCCATCTTTCCCCAATGAAATCGCCACGTTTGTTAAACCAGCATCTTGGAACCATTTTAATGCCGCGGCCGGATCAGATTCACCCGTCAGGTCGGCCGCTTCTTTGTCATTTGGCTTGATCCAATCTGGACCGCTAGACAACGCTTGTTTAAGCGATTCTCCGGCCGTGTCGAGAAACACCATCCCACCTTCATGTTTGATGAGCCGAATAAGGCCCGCATATGCAGAGGAGGGGAGGCCGGGTGGTAAACTGCCTGCCAGCACCCACCAGTCTCCGGGCTGTACTAAGCACTCAACAAGGGCAAACAGCTCTTCGGCCGCTTTTTGTGAGATATGTGGACCGGCTTCATTTACTTTTAAATGATCATGGCCCGCCACAACCGTTGTGTTTGTGCGGGTTTCGCCCTGATCGAGCCAGACAAAGTGGGTAGCAATCCCCCGATCGTTTAACTCTTGCTCAAGCCACTCACCCGCTTTGCCACCTGCCATGGCAATTGCCGTGCTCGGCTGACCCAATCCGGCCAACATGCGTGACACGTTGAACCCTTTGCCACCAGGATCGCTGCGTGTCTCAGACGCACGTAGTACCGAGTTTAACCCGATTTCAGGGACTCGATACTCGCGGTCAATGGCCGGATTTAGGGTCAGGGTATAAATCATCCCTTTGCGCCATCCCAATAGTTTTCAATCAGTGTGCGCTCGGCCGCTTTGGTCCAGCTACCGTCTTCGGTTAGCTCAGCCGCGACATCCGGGTAATTGTCAGCCAGCTCATCTAATCCTAGCAAAGGCATTGATTTGATTTGCGGGAAGATAACTATCTTGCCTGGATATTTGCTTTCCATCATGGCGGTGATGCCATCTAGAGCAGCGTCCATGCCACCGATAGCAGCAACTGACCGGCCGGGTGATAGCGAACCATCTAGCGCGCTATTCATCACGGCCGCTTGATCGTTCAAATTCAGACCGCTTGTGCCGGTATATTGGGCATTTGACAGATACACGTTTTGAACGTTAAGTGGGGCTTCTGTACCGTTAGGTACGCCTGCGAATAAAACCAACATGCCGTCAGCTTTCATCACACGGTCTGCCTCTTCCATCAAGAATGCCGCAGGAACACTGACAACTACATCGTCAGCACCTTCTTCGTTGGTTGCTTTGGCAACAAACTCTTCTAGTGTGCGCTCATCATCTTTCGGATTAAACGTCATCAAAACCCGGCCGTTTGCTTCTGCTAAGGCACCAAAGTTTTCATGAATCGCATCCAAGCGGGATTGGGTGATTTCGGTAGCGATGATTGTGTGGGGGCCTTGGGGATGTTCAATGGCACGTTGGACGTGCATTTGACCCATCGGTCCACCAGCGCCAACAAATACCGCCGTGCCACCTTCGCGTAGTTCGCAACGGTTGCGGGCTTCTCCGTAAGAGTCGGCCGCATCGTCACCGTTGTTGCCGATAAAAGCGATGTAGTCATAGTGCAAACGGCCGACGTCTGAATCAACCAATCCATCAAGAGGGCGTTTGCCGATCATGTTGAGCGTGCCGCGTCGAGCGATATGGCGAGCTACTTCAGCCACAGCTTCGGCCGAGGTTGGATCAGTCATCACGATGTCATCAAACCCTTTGCCGTCGGTTAGCTCTTCGCTGAGCCCTTTGTAGTCGCTTACGCTCAACCCATCCCGCTGAATAATAGTTGCGCCACTGGCCTGTGCTAAAGCCACAAGCGAAGCTGGCGCATCGGTTAGCACAATTGTTGCTGGGCGATCGATATAGTTTGAAAATTTGTAGCTGTTGGTGTCATTTGGCTGACCCAAGATCCACATTGAGCCACCATCAAGCGGTTCCAGGCGGCGTCGCTGGGTGTAAGATGCCATGACACAGCCCCATGGCTCGAGTAGGGCGGTTTCGGCATAGCCTAACTCACCTTCAATCGGCAATAAACAGACGCCATGGTCTGTCTCTAGCATCTCTTTGCCCATTAGGTGATATTGAACCAATCCACCAGGAACCGTATAGCCATAGGCTGTACTCATGCCGTTTTGATAAATATCTGGTTGTACGGCCAAGCGTTGCCCAGGTTTAAAGCGGTCGGTTAAATCAGCGCCTACTTTAATAATAGTAAAGGCGACTTCATGCCCCAAACGGGTCGGTTCTTTGGTTAGATCCCGATTGTAAAGTTTAGGATGGTTGCGTCCTTGGCGGATCAGTTTCACATCTGAAAAACACATGCCGACGCTATCGATGCGTACAAGCATTTGGTCGGCTGCCGGTTCTGGTAATTCAAAGGTCTCGGGTTCACCGTTTTTACCGATGTTTTCAAGTCCCTTACCGTACATGTTCCATGCTTGAACAGATTCAGGCAGCTTTTCGCTACCTGATTTGTATAAATCGTAGTTTGTTGTCATTTTGGTTTTTTGGTTAGGTCAAGGCTCGAACGTCGGCCGCTGACCGTAAACGTAGCGCTTTTTGCGCTACAGCTTCGCATTCCGTTTTTGTGCATTGGCGAATGCGATCTTTTAGGGCCGGAATGGCGTTGTTGTTGACTGAAAGCTCATCGATCCCAAGCCCGATTAAAATTTTAGTTGCGGCCGGATCGGCAGCCAATTCACCGCAAACACCAACCCATTTTCCAGCTTCGTGAGCCGCTTCGGCCGTTAGCTTTATCAAATGGAGCACAGCTGGTTCTAATCCATCCGCTTTGCCTGCTAGCGTGGGGTGCTGCCGGTCAATCGCGAGAGTATATTGGGTTAGATCATTGGTCCCAATCGAGAAGAAATCGACCTCAGCTGCAAATGCAGGGGCGTTAAGCGCGGCCGATGGCACCTCAATCATGATGCCTAATTCAATCCCTTTGGTGTCTACACCCAGCTCTTTGGCAACGTCGTTAAAATGTTGACGTGCACTGTGCCATTCATACAGTTGCCCAACCATGGGGAACATGATGGCCATTTTGCTTGCACCGCTTTCTTTATAAGCGCGTAGCAGAGCTTTTAGCTGGGTGCGCAGCATTTCGGGGTAATGATTAACCATTAACCGGACGCCACGTTCACCTAAAAAGGGATTTTCTTCGTTTGGAACGGTGATATAAGGGACCGGCTTGTCTCCGCCGATGTCTAACGTGCGGAAAACAACGGGGCGGTCACCCATCACCTCTAAAATTTTTGAATAGGTTTCAAATTGCTCAGCTTCGGTAGGCTCTTCTTCTTTGCCAAGAAATAGGAATTCGGTGCGGAGCAGTCCAATCCCTTCAGCGCCGTTTTGTTTGCAAAGCTCACTGTCGGCCGCTGAGCCACCGTTGCCAAATACTTCGATACGTACGCCATCTTTTGTTTTGGCAAAATCTTGGGCCATTGCCAACATGGCGGCTTGTTTTTCAGCAATTTTGGCTTGTTCTGCTTTTACAATGGCTAAACTTTCGGCTGATGGGTTGATCTCGACCCGGCCGTTGGTGCCGTTTACAACGATGGTTGCGTCATCACCAATCGAATCGAGCCCTTCACCGAGTGAAACGATGGCTGGAATACCCATCGCCCGGGCAATAATAGCGCTGTGTGCATTAGGGCCACCTTCAGAGGTAACAAACCCTAAAACCATATTTTTGTTTAAGCTGGCGGTGTCAGACGGGGACAAATCGCGGGCCAAGATAATAGATGGCTGATGCAAAACCCGGCTGTTTTGCGGTTGATTAAGCAAATGGCTCAATAGACGGCCGGATAAATCACGCACGTCGGCCGCGCGGGCTGCCAATAGTTCGTCACCCACTTGGCTTAGCGCTGTCGCTTGCTCTTCACAAGCAGCGTGCCAACTTTGAGCTCCGTTTTTGCCCGCTTTAATTTGTTCTTTGACCGTATTTTGTAGCTCTGGATCCCCTAAGATTTCTAAGTGTGCTTCGAAGATTTCCGCTTCTTCGGCCGAAAGATCTTTCGTGACCTTAACAACCAGCGCTTCCAATTGAGCTTGTGTTTTTACGACAGCATCATTGAACGCTTCTAGTTCTGCTGCTTCCCCTTGGTGATCAGTGGGGATGTCGAATTCGCTTTCGGTCCAGCGCACAACTGGTCCACAGGCTAGACCGGGAGAGGCGGCAACCCCCTGCAACTCATTTGCTTTTAGCTCAGGTTTTGCATGGCCGTTTGATGGTGTTTCACTTGCAGCCGCTTCGCTGTGCCCATTTGAACTTGGATGGTTTACAGTTTCACCCAATCCGCTAACAACAGCTTCCTCAATAGCAACCGATGCAGCTAGTTCGTCAGCACCATCAATTTCTACGGTGATCCGACCTTCTTTTTTCACACCTAACGTTAGCACTTTGATCATGCTTTTCGCATTGACCTTTTTTGCCCCATGTTGAATCTTAATATCCGATTCAAAAGTTTTTGCCAAATTGACCAAAGTCTTGGCGGGGCGGGCGTGCAAGCCAGTTTCGTTGTAGATAACTAAATCAAGTTGCTGCATGATCTCTTAATCGCAAATAGTAAAAAGTAAAAAGTGTGAAGCAGAAGATGCTGGGCAATAATCCGCTTTGCACTTATTACTTAAAACCTTAGAGGGGCCTATTCTGGTTGGGGTTGTTGGTTAAGTTGGTTAAGGATGAATCCAGCATCTGTTGTCTTGGCTAATTCCATGACAGCTTCTTCTTCCTCAATTACTTCTGCAAGGTTAGATAAAATACCGATATGATCGTCAGATGTGGCGGCAATGCCGATCACAAGATAAACCATTTCGCCATCTTCCCATTCAACGCCATTTGGTAGCTGCAATACAGATACGGCCGACTCGTTGATAAATTGAACGCTTTCGTGCATTCCATGTGGGATAGCAACCCCGTTGCCTAAATAAGTAGACATGGAGGCTTCACGCTCATGCATTCCAGCAATATAGCCTTCTGCAATAGCGCCGCTTTCTACTAAAAGCTCTCCAGCTTGTTGAATCGCTTCGGCTTTAGTAGCAGCGGTACCATTAAGTTTGATTCTTTCTAATGTAAGTATGGACATGCTTAATCTATTACGCTGACAATCGGTTCATCGTTGACAAAGGCTTGAACAAGTTTGTCAAAAGCGGGGTCGTTCATGAAAAAGTTAAAAGTAACAATAACGGCCTCTGGAGCGCTACGACGAGCAACTTTGGCCAAGCTGTTGTGTACAACAATCAGTGGAGTGTTTGCATCAACCGCACGAGCTGGTTTGTGTTTGAGTGTTACGCTAGTTACGCCAGCTTTTTTAAGTTTTTTCTTGAGCAGGTTTACTACCATTAAGCTCGATCCCATCCCTGCTTCACAAGCTAGGATGATTTGGCTTACGCTTGATGGTTGAATTGATTTTTGTTGAGTGTTTTCCATAAGGTTTCAGGGAGATGCTTAAGCGCTTCGTCTTTTCGATCTCACAAGGATGGTTTTGATTAAAGACACCCTTTTCCCGCTCCCCCTCTCGCGAAAAAGGGGGATTGGGAAAAAGGAGATTCCAATAAAATGGAAGTTCTTCTAAATTGAGGTGGGCGGCTCGTCACTAAGGGCATGGCCCACAGAGACAAACCGCCTGCTGTTTGGGTTGGTTCTAGTTTAAACCAGGAACCATACCAACATCATCAATCTCTTCTTCGTCTGCGTCACCGATGGCAACTGGACGGAAGCGGAGAACTGCGATGCCGACTGCGGCAGCAACAATTGCACCAAGAGCTACACCGGATAGAACACCGAAGTATTGCCCTGGAGGGGTTACTGCTAGATAAGCGAAGATTGAACCAGGTGATGGTGTAGCAACCAATCCAGCGTCCATGATTACGAACCAAAGGTCAGCAACCAATCCACCAGCGATTACTGAAAGGATCATGATTGGGTGAGCCAATACGTATGGGAAGTAAATTTCGTGGATACCACCCAAGAAGTGAATGATCATTGCA
>JAHDEN010000020.1 GCA_020628815.1 Chloroflexota bacterium
CCCGATGACATCGTTCTTTTGGAAGACAACTTGCGTCTTGGTTCTTATCCAAAACCGAAGTTAAGTATGAAGTGAGAAGCTCAGGCGTCCCACTTCATACTTATTACTTCAAACTAATCAGCTAAAACGGCCGGTTCGCTCGGCTCTTCTGGCTTGCGCCAGATATTGCGCGCAAAATAGCTGATGGCGAGCAACACCCCTCCGAATCCACTAAACAAAATCACCCGCACGCCGGTTGATACATTCTCAAGGTCTACCAAGATCAGCTTGGCGATGGTCAGCAAGATTGTGCCGATGCCCAACTGACGCATGAGCGAGCGGTCAAACACCATCCCAGCAATGAGCAGAGCGATGGCATAAACGGCCCACAGCGCAGAAATTAACCCCAGCGAATACTCAAAGTCTTGCACCTGAAACGCCAGCCAAATCAAAGCCAATATATGGGTTCCAACTCCGATCAGAGAATCGTACGGCTTTTCAGCAAAGCGCAGATCAACCAACAACAGAGCCACCATCATCAGGACAGAAACCAGCGAAGCGGTGTTCACAAACGGGGTTACATCCCCAGCTTCAAAGGTTGCGCCAAGCCGGACCACCATCACAAATCCACCGGCCGCAGCCAACAGCAAACCTAATACCTGCAACAGTTGATCTTTGTCCCCGTCTTCAAGCCGGTCGTTAAGCTGTTTTTTGATGACATTGACGGCCAAAATAATCCCGGCCGATAAAAGCACCATCATGTTGGGCCACGTCAGGTCACCCTCCACATCAAATCCAGCTTGGACCAGCATCGCCAATCCTGCAAAAACGATGGCTTGATAACGCAACCACTTATTGTCACGCAGGTAGCCAAGGGCAAATACCCCCGCGTGAATCAGCGTGTGCAAAATGAGCCAGTAGGTTTTTCCATCAAACTGGGCATCTAGCTCAAAACCGGTAACCGGGAGCGCAATTAGATGGGCAAACGCTTGGTAAATGCTTTTGCTAAGCCCCTGTGGCTGAACCCACGCCGTCACGCCTAAACCGATCACAAAAATAACGCTGGCTAAAAAGTTCAGGTTCGCAAACGGCCGGTCGATTGTTTCGGGCAAAATACCGGCCAGCCACAAGAAAAACGACCAGACAAACAGCAGATGGGTGGCGATCAGCAGCCAGCGCAAATTACGTCGGATACCAAACAGAGCCAGCCCGGCCGCTTCAACCGACAAGGTAATCAGCAGCGGAACCGTAATATCCCCTTCAACTTTTAACAGAGACATTGGCAACAAGATGGCGCCTACCAAGAACAACGGAACTTGGAAAATCTCAAAACGTGCGTCCCGGCCGAGGGCTAGCCCAACCACCATATAAATGGCTGCGGTTAAAACCGTTATGATCATCCACGCGGCCGTTCCCATATCGGGCCACAGCGCCAGCATCAGCAAAACACCCAGCAACGGGGATGTCACAATCGTAAAAAAGTCGATCCAATCTACCGGATACGGGTTGGTTTCTTTACCATCAGCATCGGTCTGGATGGCGAGGTCGGCCGCCGTTAGGCCGCTGCGCAAACGCAATTGGCGCACCAATGGGAAAATACCAAAGAGGGCCAGCGTGACAACAATGCCCAATTGCATCGCCCATTGATCACCCACTAAAATGTCATCAATCCAATTGTCAACAGCGACAAAGGTAAAAATCGCCAT
The DNA here is from genome assembly GCA_020628815.1 of Chloroflexota bacterium. Lineage (GTDB taxonomy): Bacteria > Chloroflexota > Anaerolineae > Promineifilales > Promineifilaceae > WTJY01. The sequence goes on from JAHDEN010000020.1 coordinate 1,686, forward strand.
GTAAAGCCAACCGATACTAAACGCAGCAAAGTTGAGCCAGCGCCATTTAAGCAGGGCCGCAATCGTGACCGCACCAGCCAACAAAATACAGACGTAACCGATAAATATCGGGAGTGATGGATCATCTGGTGCCAAGAACGGAGGCATTATAAGCCCCAAAAGCAGGCCAATGTAGGCAAGAGGCTGCCGTTTTTGCCAAGCGGCTAAGCCATAAGCCACGGCCGTAATCACAAAGGTAATGGGCAATGTGGCTAAATCTGGGATCAGCTCAAACACCTCAAACCCGACATAGGTAGATAGATACCAGATGGCAATACCACCGCCGCTAAGCACCTGTCCGAACGACGGCCGACTATTTCTAAAGCTCAGCCCCATCCCCAGCAAAATAGCCCCAATACCGTAACCGGCACCCAGCCGCATTCCGTTGGTGACCCAAGGCTGATCGTTCAGCCAAAACAACAGCGTGATCACCCCGATCACCAATAGGCCAATGCCCAAACGGCTGGTCAGCCACTCGATATCAGTTAAGTTTTTGACCCACTGGGGCGTTTCGGCCGGTTCAGCGGTAGCAATTGGCTCCGTTACCGGCGCAGCCGCCGCACTTTCAGGTTGGATGGGTGACACCTCGGCCACCTCTTGCCCAATTCGGGCAATCCGCTTTACAACCTGCTGTTCTAAAGTTCCAATTCTTGCGAGAACCGGGGTTTGATGATCGTCATGGGCCAAAGTGGGTTCGCTAATCGTGCCCCCCGCCTCATGCGCATCCAACGTTTGGACAATCATCTGCTCGGCTCTCTCAAGTCTCTGAATTATTTGCTGTGTGTCGTTTTCGTTTGACATTAAAACCTCCCTAAGGTCACATCTAAATCATAACTTGGTTTCATAAAAATCTAAAGTTGGGTGCATTAACCCAACCCTTTTCCATTTTGCGCTATTCGGCTCCAGACATTTAGGAGCCACCTGCCGAGTTTTCGGAGCAGGTGATTGAGCCATAATCCTTGGGATTTGGTAAACGCTTAAAATTTGGGTCAATCGGTGTGATAAGATTCCCGCCATGCAGCAGAATCAAACCGAAACGGAATTAAAAACGGGCCGAGTCAGACGCACAATTGGTGTGCTTTGGTACGGGTTACGCGTACTCATTGTCGGGCTATTAGTTATCGTATTAGTTAAACCAGAATGGCCAGCCTATGGAGATCCTGACACCCAAACGTTGCAGTTAGTTGGGCTAAGGCAGTTTGATTTTGTCAACTTTTGGATCCAAACGGTGGCAAAAAAGCGGGGGGATGCGCTTGCAGATCAACATGGTGCCTTAAGTGAATCAGATCGCAGTCAAGTTGTGCGTGACTTCGTAGAAAAAAGTGGCGAAATCCGACGCAAAACAATTGAACTTAATCGAGTTTTTGCAGATCCGGCCGTAGCTGACCCAAATGCAGTGTCGGCCGAACTCCAAACCGAAATCAACCAGCTAAGGTCTGAACTCACAGAACTTCAAACATTGGCTGAACCGATTTTGCAGGAACAGGTCCGTGATGTTTTGAACGATTTAGGGTTTGGTGCTGGCTCAGTCGTATTTCCACCCGTGTCTGCCCATGTGACCCCGTTGCCAGCCATTCTCATCGTCTCTCCCAGAGATCGAATTGAGCAAGTTGATGCGGTGCCGATACAAAACGGCATCCTGCCCCCTGACCGTGCCGAGCTTGAGCAAGAAATCATGCAGGATCTTCAGCTTTCCGCCTATGTGACCGATATTGGTGGATTGGGCTTTTACCCATCCCTAATTATCGAGACGGGCAATTTGGTTTTCTTAGCCGATGTGATTGCGCATGAATGGGCCCACCATTGGTTTACCCTGCGGCCGGTCGGCATCAACTATCTTTCTACCCCCGCCATGCGCACGATCAATGAAAGTGCCGCCAGCATCATCGGCCAAGAAGTTGGGCTAGAAGTGATTCGCCGCCATTATCCAGAGCTGTACGTTCCCCCTGAACCGCCGGTTCAAAGCGATGACAACGCGGCCGAGGCGGAACCGATCCCACCGACCCCAGGCCCGGAAGAATTTGATTTTAGACGTGAAATGGGTGTCACAAGGGTAGAAGTTGATCGGTTATTGGCAGACGGAAAAATAGAGGAAGCGGAAGCGTATATGGAGGCGCGGCGGCAGATTTTTGTAGCGCAAGGGTATAATCTGCGTGTCTTAAATCAGGCGTATTTTGCGTTTCATGGAGCCTATGCAGACACCGGTGGCGGTGCGGCCGGGCGGGATCCGGTTGGGCCGCTTGTAGCAGAAGTGCGCGGCTTAAGCGGCTCGCTGCAAGACTTTATGCAGAACTTAGCCTCTGTTACCAGCCTTGAGGATTTGGAGACATTGGCGGCTGAATTGAGGCGGTAAGAGGGGAAAATTCCCCGTGTGCCACGCCCATGATTACAACGGCGGATAATGGCTCAAATATTCATCCGCAAGCGACTGCAGCCTATTTTCTCGGATCGCCAATCGCATCTCTTCCATCAGGTTAATCAAAAAGCCAATGTTGTGCATCGAGAGCAAAATGTGGCCCAAAATCTCATTCGACTTAATTAAGTGATGGATATATGCGCGGCTAAATTCTTTAACATGGCTGTCAGGCGTCACCGGCCGGTCGTCACGCTTAAACGTCGCATTTTTAATATTCATCCGCCCCCCTTTGTAAAAGGCAGACCCATGCCGTGCCAACCGGGTTGGGAGCACACAGTCAAAAATATCAACCCCGCGTAAAACACCGTTGATCAAATCTTCCGGCGTGCCGACCCCCATCAAATATCTCGGCTTATCTTCTGGCAAAATCGGCCGGAGCCAGTCCAGAACTTGCGCCATTTGTGCTTTTGTCTCACCCACAGCCAGCCCCCCAATCGCATAGCCGGGGAAATCGTGCGCCATCATAAACCGGGCGCTTTCTTCCCGCAGATCCTGAAAAATACCGCCCTGAACAATCGCGAACAAAGCTTGGTCATCTCGTTTTTTCGCTTCTAAACAGCGCAACAGCCAAGGATGAGTTCGATTAAGCGACCGTTTAACATAGTCGTATTCGTTGGGAGGCGGACATTCGTCAAAGGCCATAATAATGTCGGCCCCTAAATTTTCTTGAATCGCAATACTGCTTTCCGGCGTGAACCGGTGCATCGACCCGTCAATGTGCGATTTAAAAGTAACCCCATCATCATCGATTTTGTTGGTGTCACTCAGGCTAAACACCTGAAACCCGCCGCTGTCAGTCAGCATCGGGCCATCCCAGCGCATAAAGTTGTGCAAGCCGCCCATGTCACGCACCAGATCGTCACCCGGCCGCAGATAAAGATGATAGGTATTACTCAAAACGAGCGATGCCCCCAGTTCCTTTAGGTCACGCGGCTGGGTGGCTTTGACCGTAGCGGCCGTCCCAACCGGAGCAAACACAGGGGTTTCTAGTGCCCCGTGTGGGGTTTGGAAAACGCCGGTTCGTGCGCCGGAATCATCTTTTGCAGTTATTTCAAATTCAAACATATAAAGTGGTGGGGTTAATCACCCAAACAAATTCCCATCGAGCGGGCGGTTAAAATCGCATCCCCATCTAGGGGCACTTGCTTCATTTTGCCCGCAATTTCATTTAGAGGAATATAAGCGATGTTGGGCGGGTCCAATGCAACCATTACATTTTGCACCCCATCTTGAATGGCGCGCACGGCCGCTGTACCAAAACGCAACGACAGCATACGGTCACGCGTTGTGGGAGAACCGCCACGCAGCAAATGGCCCAACACAACAACTCGGGTTTCTTGACCTGTAAGTTCTTCTAACGCATGTGCAACTTGGTGCCCCGCCCCACCTAAACGTTCAGCTTGCCCGATATTTTTACCAATCGTTGAAATCTCACCCCCAATCGGCTTGGCCCCTTCGCCAACTACCACAATCGAGAAGTTCCGGCCGTCGGCGACTCGGTCGTTACACTTGCCAACGACTTTGTTGATATCAAAAGGGATTTCAGGAATCAAAATCGCATCGGCCGTGCCAGCTAACCCAGCAAACAGCGCAATCCAACCGGCATAGCGCCCCATCACTTCAACAACCATGATCCGGTTGTGTGACGATGCGGTTGTATGCAGCCGATCAATACACTCTGTCGCAAAGTCGATGGCGGTATCAAAGCCGAAGGTTGCAATTGTCCCTTCTAAATCGTTGTCGATGGTTTTAGGAACGCCGATCACATTGATGCCAGCTCGTCGGCCGATTTCGTCAGCAATAGTCAGAGAGCCATCTCCCCCAATCGCAACCAGCGTATCAAACCCATTTTCCTTAAAAAAGTGGGTTAACTCACCGCTTCGATCAACTTCTTCCCAAGACCCATCTTCATTTTGGACAGGGAAGCTGAGTGGGTTGCCACGATTTGTTGTGCCCAAAATCGTCCCCCCACGGTGGGTGATACCGCGCACACTATCTTTTGTCAGCGGCACCAGACCACCACCAGGAAATTCATCGGGGGACAAAATACCGCGATATCCCTCTCGAATTCCCCAAACTTCCCAGCCCAAATTAACGGCCGAAAGTGTGACAGCACGGATTACGGCATTAAGCCCCGGAGCATCGCCACCACCGGTGTTGACGAGTATTTTTTTTGTAGTCATATGATCGTCTCCTAAAATTTATTTCCCTTTTTTTGTTTACTTAAGCATACCAAGGTCAGTGTTGGATTGGTAGCATCCTCGGCCAATTTTTGTAATATTTTGCTCTCTCCGTTCGTCTACACCTTATATCCGCTTAAAAGATTAAGAGGCTTCAGCCAATTGGAGGTAACAATGACAGCAATTACGGCTCAAAACACATTAAATTATCAGGTGAACATTGACTCAGGCAGTTTTTCAATCTTGGCAGACGAACCTGAAAGCATCGGCGGAGACAACCTCGGTCCGTCTCCCTTTGAGCTTTTACTGGCATCACTCGCAGCCTGTACGGCTATGACCGTTCGTATGTATGCCCGAAGAAAAGAATGGGCGGTTGAAAAGATCAATCTCTCTCTTGACCATGAGAAAGTATCGGCCGACGCGTGTGACGACTGCCTGACCGTAAATGGCAAAATTGACATCATCAATATCGACATCGATTTTGAAGGTGACTTGACTGAAGATCAGATAGAACGGCTTAAATTTATCGCAGGAAAATGCCCCGTTCATAAGTCTCTGGTTACAGAAACTCGCCTCCGTATACGGTAAAGTCAACCTTCCGTAATTAAAGCAAGTGTAAAGTAGATTACTTTTTGCACGCTCATCATAAATCGTATCTAATCAGGCGAACACTACAATTGACTTTTTAGCCCGCCGAAGTGTATGATAAGCAGTACCTATCACCAAGGAAGCGGAATTTTATCAGGAGACGGGTATGAGCGGGGTTTCAACCACTACAGATTCTACAGAGGACGTTGTCGAAGGCTACAAAATTCGCAACATTTCAAGCTGGACAATTTTTATTTTTGGCCTGATGGCTTTCTTGCTGGGTGCAGTTGCGCTCGTTTGGCCGGAGAGCATGTTACTGCAATTAGGTTTTGATATTGTCGAGAGGGATGCCCGACCGGGGTTTGATTACACCATTGTTTTTATTACAGCATCAGCCATGGCATCCTTTAATATCGGGATTTACTATATGCTGGCGGCCGGTTACAACATGCAACGCTTTTACAGCTGGACCGTGATCTTTCGATGTGTCACGTTTGTTGTCTTTATGCTCCTCATATTTCGTGGGCAAGCCCCGTTACGTTTTATGAGTGTCCCTATTTGGGAATTTACCGGCGCATTAGCCACCGGCATTGCTCAGTGGTATGAGCGACGTTAGCAAACACAAATAAACCACAATACGAAAACAAAAAGGCCAGCTCGAATTAGGTTTTGAGCTGGCCTTTTTGTTTTCGTTCTCAGTCGCGCCGCTACCTAATCATACTCGGCAAAAATATCATATATTCATTTGCTGGTGGATTAGGGTCCACTGTTGCAGTTGCTTCAATGGTCGCAGTTGGCGCAACTGTTCCAGTTGCTACAGGGGTTGCGGTCGGTTCCCCGGGAACCGTAGTAGGAACAACAGTGCTGGTTGGGGTTGGGGTTGGGATTTGTTCCGGTTCACAAGACATCCAACTAAGGTCTAAATCATCTAACACAAATGTGTTTTCAGACATAGAAAACATCCAAACAGAAATATCTGTTGTATTAGGAGGGGTAGTTCCAGTTAAGTCAACACGCACAAACTCGTCTTCAAGCTCAGTTACTTGATAGCTAATTTCACTGATCTCGCTGCTGTTGGCCAAGTAATCAATGCCAAAACCAAACCAACTATCAATAGTTTCACCTGACACTTTGTAGTACAGGGCCAATTGAAAGTCCTCACCGGGCTGAGCTGAAACACGTTGAGAAACAGATCCAGACTGGACCGATATGCCGTTTTCTATGCGGCCGGGCGTAATAAATGATCCGCTCGAATTCTCCCAACTAGCCAATCCACTTTCAAAATCCCCATTCAACAATTCTCCACAACCTTGATTTCCAGTTCCGGTTTGAGTCGCAGTTGGAATTGGCGTCTCTGTAAAAATATCTGTAGGGACAAGGGTCGGCGGAAGGGTTGAAGTTGGGTTCAGCGTAGAAACGGGTGTTGAGGTCGGTGTTTGAGTGGAAGTCGGGATCAGTGTTTGAGTGGCGGTTGAAGTTGGAGTCAGTGTATGGGTAGAAGTAGAAGTTGCGGTGGGATCTGATTCCGGAGGTGGATTCTCGCCCCCATCAATTGAGTCCAAGGTTACTTGGCTATTATCCCGAACCAATAGGTAACTGTAGATATGGTCAGAAGGAGCAACCCAAACTTCATCGGTTCCACCAGGCCCATAGGTGTCATAAATATAATTTAGTACCGGAGCATGGCTAGTTTCATGATTCCCATGTCCACCGGTGTTGTACCAGATATGCGTACTTGCATTTGAGTTATTTGCTGCCCAATCAATGGCGCTTTTAACTTCTTCAAATGTTCCAAAGTCAATGCGTAAATCCCGGCCGATCGGCGCGTCATAATCAAGCAGCTGAGATTTAAATTGATACGCCCCAGTTGGCACACTCGTCGCCCCGGGGTCTACAACCATCATATATGTATCACCCGACTCGTTGAACTGAATAGTTGTATTCCCTGCGTCGCGCATGGCCAAAACGAGCGGATGATAATCGGCTATAAAACAAGGGGCCGCAAAGCCTGTTGGAAAATAGCCTGGCCGATTTGAATCAGTATGCGAAACAAGGGTGTCTAACAATCCGTAGACTTGTTCAATCGCCTCAATATTTGTATCGCTACAATCTGATTTCCAACCATGGCCGGCCAAAGACCACCCTTTATTTAAACGGCGAATCGCATTAGCCTGATCAACAATCCAGGGTTCATCTCGAGTATCAGAAACAAGTTCACCAATCAGGTTAATCGAACCCGCCCACCCTTTGGCTTCCCAAAGGTCCATCGATGGACCAAAATTCACATTATCATCAAACCCATGAGACCAGGCCCACTGCTTGTTATGCAACAGAGCCGCTTTTTCGACCGTACCAAATGCGCTGTCCCTAGATGATGAAGTAATTTTAAGTTGTAGCTGGCTTGCAGACGTAGTAATAAGCACAGTACCCGATTGCTGATCATAAAGCGTAGGAATGGTCGTACTGTCTCCCGTCGCTTCGATATCTGTCGCATCCGAGCCAACATCTATCAGCAGGGTTAAATCATTGAAAGGCACCTGAGGCACCGCATTCCGATTGACTGTGTAGTTCAGTGTGTATTCAACCGCAGTTTGAGCCAGCACGGTATCGTTTTGCAACCCGATGCTAAGTACAAACGAGCCAATAATCATGACAAGTAGAGCTATAGGCGAGCCTCCCATCCATAAAGTGTGTTTACCAAATGACAATCGGCTTAAATCTATAAATTTGTGTTTAATCAACCTAATTTCCTCATGAACATACAGGTTCCGACAGTAAGTCCTCCTAAGTCACTGAGGCTCAACCATTTCGGTACCTTAGAATCCTAATTCCATTTAACGGCACACACCACTGATTAGCTAAAAGCTAAAGAAGTCCCATACAAATAAAGCGGATTCAACTTACGAAAAAGCTTAAGGCGGCAAAGACCTCTTATGATCCTAAAATTTCTTTAAGCACGGCACCTTCAATTGACACCCTTTTACTTAAAAACAATCCCTGATTTAATATTTTATTGAAGCAAACAAAAGAAAACACACAATGCTGTAGTGTCAAAATTTCTGGCTTTTAATCTTCTCGGGAGGGTATCTCGCATGCGGCCGAACTGCCCGGCATTTTATGCCGATTTTTTGCAACCCATTTGTATACTAGATCTTGTAGCTGCCTTATACCCGGCACAAAATAAAGCCATGTAAATGGCCATGCCCACCACACATGCTGCATCGATCGGTTAATCGCTTCAGCTCCGCCAAACAATCGGCCGTTGGCATCTGCAAACCAGACTTGAGTCATCCCATCCTCGGCCGTAAGCCCCAACTCAGCCATCCGTTCAGGGATAAATTGCCAGCCTGCTAGCTCGATTTTATCTTTAGTCCACGTCCGCACGAGACGCGCCGTATTTTCTCAAAAACCACAGTCTGCATCATAAATCAGCAGTGGTTTCTGCTTATCAACAGTTATTGGCTGGCTCAATTTGAAACTCCTAAAACATGTTCATCTGCTTTAACTTTAATCAAAACTTGGCTCTTCGTCGTTCCATCAGGCGGTTCAAGTTTACCCAGATCTGTATCCACAATTCCGGTTGAAGTAATAAGATTTAAATGGGAGTGTTGAAGCGAATCACTACTTTTTGTCTGTAGTGTAACCGCCACCGTCGGTTTGCGAGCAATTACCTGTGACGGCCGGGTATTGTGCTTTTCAGCCAGCGGAATATTGTGATAATCGAGCCGCTTCCCGTATCCGTTTGCAGTTACAACCACTAATTCATTTCCAAATTGATCCGGGGTTACCTGCAACGAGCTTATGATCGACTCACCCTCTTTCCAATTCATCGCCTGAATCCCTTTGTAGCGAATGCGTGTTTCGCTGCACGGATAGCGCAACAATCGGCCGCCATCATTTAAAAGTACCAGTTCATCCTCGATATTGGTCCCGTACACGCCAATCGGAACACCGGGAGGAGAATGATCAAATTTATACGGAGCAGGGCTTTCGATCCGATCTGAGATTTGCTGCATGTTAAGCGAGCGGGCAAACCCGCGCGAGGTCACAAACGTCAAATGGCTAGCGTCCGCGATGTTGCGCCAGATGGCACCGGCCGTCACCTCTTCTAGCGGCCGGAACTGATACAGCCCGGCTATGCCAATGCCCAACTCCGCAATTTCGGCCAATGTGCGTGGTGTGGTCAGCACAAAACGGTACAGATTGGTCAAAAATAAAATCTGTTCATCAAATCCCGCTTCTAACGTGCGGGCCCAACCGGCAATTTTAAGATCTTGCGGCACACTGGTTTGATCAACCGCCTGCGCCACGACCACATTGCCACTCCCCATAATCACACGTGCTCGCTCTGCCTGAAACGCCGGTTCAACCGCTCCTTCCTGAAAAGCGATCCGTTTTTGCAGCAGGTCTAAACTAACCGAGCTTACCTGAGAATCTTTTTCCATCGAGTGGCTCTTCAGATCTTCGGCCGTCCATTTACGCATCTCCAGTGTCCCTTCTGCAATTTGCGCGGCACAAATGCCTAAACCGGCCGTGACACTGCTAAAGGTGTCCACCGCGCGCACTTTGTCTCGCCCAAAGCGGCTCAGCAACAGGTTTTTAAAGATGGGTATCTCCGCCGAGCCACCGGTGCGAATAACCGAATCGATCTGATCGGCTGAATGGCCAGACTGCTCAAGCATCTCATCTAAATGAGCCTCAATGTTTCGCACCTCTTGCCGAATAATCGTTTCAAATTCCGTCCGGGTCACCATTTGGCGAATGTTGAAGCCAGGGCCATCAAAATGGATCAGCGTCCCCATATCGTCTGAAAGACGCCGCTTCGCCTGCTCGACAGAATCAAACATTTGCAGACCGTAATTGTCTCCCACCAATCTTTGCAGCGCCTCGATCTCACGCGGCCGGTGCGCCGTTTTTGCAATCTCGTCCAAAATCTCTTTGTTTTCAGGATATTGCAGCTCAAGCAGCCGTTGCCAATCAGCAAAAATATCAAATATCCAGCTCGGGATCGGCATCTTTTTATGCTCAGTGGTGTAGTGGCTACCCTCGCCAAAATGTTTAGGCAACTTGGCACGGGTTAACTTTTGGTCAAACACATCACCCGCCACCGGAATACCGCCGGTTGCCAAAATCTCGTGCCCTTTTCCCCCCGGCTCTAAGCGCATGATGGTGATGTCCAGCGTACCGCCACCAAAGTCAAATACCAGAACAGTTTCAGTCTTATCTATCGTTTGAGCGTAATCATAGGCGGCGGCTACCGGCTCGTACTGAAACCAAACCTCTTCGTAGCCCGCCCGTAAAGCAGCATCCAGCAGCCGGTTTTGGGCCAGCCGATCAGCCTCGGGTTCAAACGCAAACCGAACCGGCCGGCCGAGTACGACCCGTTTTAGCCCTTGCCCTAGCTTCTGCTCGGCCCGTGTTTTAGTAACGCTTAAATAGAGTGAAATAATATCTTCTAATGGATAGTAGAACTGCCCCACTACAGTGCCTAAAAACGACTCATCCCGCAGCCCGGACTTGATCGAGAGAAACAATCGGCCGGGAGACATCACATCGACAAACACGTACACATCTTGTACGTAGTACATGTCCTCAGCCCGCACTTCAATCTCACCCACCCATACCTTTTCCATCCGCACACCACGGCCGGTATTTTGATCGGTATACGCGCCAATCGCATCTCGTCCAATATGGATGTGTTGATCATTGGTGATATAGATGGCGGTGCGGGCAACCTTTTGGTTATTGGCGGCCGGATCGATAGGGATAATCTCAAGGCTTCCATCTTTCAACGGTACAGCGATACCGGAATTGGTGGTGCCAAAGTCCATGCCTATGATTGGAGAGGAATGATTTGTAGTCATTACCCTATTTTAGCGTGGGTGCACTTCAATTGCCCATTCCCCATTGTTCGTTGTATATTGCCCATTTTCGGCAAGCATGCACCGCAACTAAAAACAAACTTGCCCTGCCAGCCCCCAGCCAACATCCAAAAAGGAGGAAAGACACATGCCAACAATGTACGAGATCTACGAAAAACATGCAGACCGCTATGATGCCATGGTTCGAGCAGAAGATTATCAAGGCAATCTCAAAAGCCTTCTTGATTCACAACTCAATTGGGAATCATCAACGGTCCTTGAAGCTGGAGTGGGTACCGGCCGAGTCACCCAAATCTATGCACATAAAGTTATCTCGGCCGTTTGCTGTGATCGGTCTGATCATATGCTCGGTTTTGCGAGGCAAAGCCTGATCCAGCATCAAGACAAACTCGAGTTTCTGCGTGCTGACAATGTACAATTTCCAATCTTGGAACAAACCTTTGATATCTTCATCGAAGGCTGGAGCTTTGGCCACTCCATCATGGATTGTGATTCTGAAACAGAGGTCGAAAAAACAGCAGAGCTGTTAGTCAACAATGCTCAGAAAAATATCCGGCCGGGTGGCAAGGTTGTCTTTATCGAAACACTTGGCACAAATGTAGAAAAAGCTCAGGCTCCGACCGACAAACTCAGCCAGTTCTACAGCCTGCTCGAGCAAACGTATCAGTTTGCCCACTATCCCATCCGAACAGATCTCAAGTATGATTCCGTTGAAGATGCGGTTTACCATATGGGCTTTTTCTTTGGACCAGATATGGCCGATCGCATCAAAAAACGTGGGACTCACATCGTTCCAGAATGGACCGGCGTTTGGATAAAAACGGTATAAGCTAAATCTATGTCTAATGAATTAATCCTCTACATTTCGGCCGCCAGCGATCTGCTAGCCGAACGTGACCTAATCAACCGAGCCATCACCGAAATACCGGCCGATTTGCGCTGGCACATCGTACAATCCCCCCTGCGGGAAGGAGAAGTTGATGCCTTCGCGGTTCAAAGCGCCTTTGCCCACCTGCTTTTGCTTGGTGGCGACATTCGCGCCCCAGTTGGGCATGAATATCAGCTAGCGCGGCAGGTCGGCCGAAGACCCCATTGCTTGCTAAAGCGAGGCATTAACCGGACAGCTGCGGCCGTGAATTTTCAAAAATTTGTGCGATTAGAGGCTCAATGGCACCCCTTTACTGATGGTGCCAGCTTGCGAAAATTCGTTTTGGAGCAGATCGGAACCCAACTGCGTAAACAATCGCTACAGATTGGTTTAACCGCTACAGAGTATGATCATATCTCCGCTTGGCTTGATGAAATGGAGGAAGAGCAGACTGATACAACCCACGACAGGCACAATCATTTGGGGGAAAACAGCATCATTTTGTCAGAAAGCAGGCTAGAACCAAAAGGGGGAAAACTACTGGGGGATTAAATAACTACAGATTTGGAGTACCAACTGATAAAAGGAAGACATGTTGAAAGGTAAGTAAATTACTTTAGGGACACTATGCATTATTTTGCCCATAAACTATTTTAATCCCACGGGCAAAATATGAATCAAATACCAATGAGATCAAATTTTATTATTTTCGGTGGAACCATCAGTAAGCTTGATGAACAAAAGCTAACGATCAGCGGGGAAGATCTTCAAGTCTTACTATTTGCAATCTACCAAATCACTGCCCTTTTGCCGCTTTTCATCTTTCTAAGAAGAATAGCAGCCGCACCTAACTTGCCACTAATGGGAAAAATCCCCTTGGCCCTGTTAGGTGTTTTTATTTTCTATATCTTAAGCACATTGGTGCCGATGCAGAAAACCGCCACGTTTGATTTTGAACAAAAAACGTTGACCTTAACCGATACATTCTTTGTCCGATTTTCAAAAACCAAAGCTGAGTTTGTTGTCCCTTTCGAAAATTTACACTCACACACTAATTTTTATAGCCGCAAATGGGAGCGAATTTCATTTAGCTCGTCACAGGTTATGAATATTCAGCTGGGGGTAAATTGGACCTATTACGGAAATGAGCAGAAAAAGAACAAACTGTATCAAGCGCTGGCTAAGCACTTAACCCTTGTGATGGATCGAAATGGGCATGCGTGGCATGTAGATCAAAATGGGCAACCCACAACCCCCTTCCAGATCCCATATCGAAACGAGAATACACCGTCAAATATCGATATTTGGTCACGCAGGCTATTTGGTTCTGTGCACCATTTGTTTGCAGGCAAGGCGTAGGTCTAACTCATCACCAGCAGCTTCTCTGCCTCTGCCAGCTCTTCTGGGGTGTTGATGTTTTTAAACGATTTGCCGGTGGGTGAGAACTTTGCGACTTCCTCTTCTGTTAGCTTTATAACCGTTATCCCATCATAAAAGCTGGTCATTTTTGCTTTACCTGCTGTAAGTGCCGCTTCAACTGCGGCCAAGCAGGTCTCTTTTTTATAAACTGCGTGCATGGTCTGGGTGCGCCCTTCCCAATCGGGCACAACCACATCTGCACCGGTTTCAAAGGCTTTGTTGACCTGGTACTCCAGCAACCCTTTATTGACAAAAGGCATGTCGCAGGCGACAACCAAAATGTAGTCTCCCATCGCTTTTGACAGCGCCGTTTTCAAACCGGGCAGCGCTCCTGCACCTGGTTCATCATCGGCCGCCATGCGCAAACCAAACTGCACATATTCAAATGTGTTATTGGTCGTGATGAGTACATCGTCGCCCAAGTCGATCACTTGATCGATCACATGATCGATCATCGGCCGACCGGCGAGTTCAACGAGACCCTTATCTTGTCCCATCCGGCTAGACTGCCCCCCAGCTTGGATTACAACTGCAAGATTTCTGTTCATAGATGTGAGTGTAGCCATTGATGTGGGTGATTGTCCGTAAAAAAACAAAGAAAATTAAGGACTAAACTGGATATATTCTCTCAGATTCCCACATAACTTATCAAAACCTCTTAGAAATTATCTCTCCCCTCTTCCCCTTGATATTTTATGTCGGTCCTATTTGAAAAAGTATAAAGATAATGGCTCATTGGTCCTGTCATCGGCTACACTTTTTCTATGAGCGAATTCCTCGAACTGCTTCCCCCGCAACAGGCGCTTGAAACCTTCTTGGCGCAATGTCAATTATCGCCCAAACCAGAAACGGTTAGCTTACAAGATGCGATCGGCCGCGTGACTATTGAACCGACGGTGGCACCGTTTCAACTCCCATCGTTTCCTCGTTCAACCGTAGACGGATTTGCTGTACGCGCGGCGGACACCCACGGCGCCAGTGAAACACTCCCAGCTTATCTCACGTTGATCGGCGAAATACCGATGGGGGGCACGGCCGACTTTGAGCTGCAAAAGGGGCAGTGCGCCATTATTCATACCGGTGGGATGGTGCCTGCCGGTTCCGATGCGGTGGTGATGGTCGAGTACACCCAAGAAGCACGGCCGGGTGAGATCGAAATTTTGCGCGCGGTCAGTGTGGGAACCAACGTGCTCCAACCAGGCGAAGATGTTGGCTCGGGGGATGAGGTGATCCCGGCCGGAACATGGCTACGGCCGGCTGAAATTGGTGGCCTAGCCGCCATCGGGCACACCCACGTGTCTGTCGCTGCCCGGCCGAAAGTCGGTATCATCTCCAGCGGAGACGAAGTCATCGAACCTGGAAACAAACTGAGCCCCGGACAAGTCTTTGATGTAAACAGCTACAGCCTGCACAGCCTAATCACCCAAGCGGGTGGCGAACCGGTCAGCTATGGTATTTTGCCCGATGATGCCGAGGCGTTTAAAGCTGCGGCCGAACGCGCCAAAGCGGAATGTGATCTGGTCATCTTTACGGCGGGCAGCAGCGTAAGCGTGCGGGATTTAACCGCCACCACGATTGACAACTTGGGGCAGCCGGGCGTAATTGTGCACGGGGTGAGCGTACGGCCGGGGAAACCTACGATTTTGGCTTTAGCCGATCACATCCCTGTTATTGGGCTACCGGGCAACCCAGTGAGTGCACTAGTGATTGCGCGAATTTTTGTCACCGCCACACTTGATAAACTTTTAGGCTTACGCACCTCACGGCCCAAAGCGGCCATCCCTGCAACATTAACCATCAACTTGGCGTCCCAGGCAGGGCGAGAAGATTGGATCGGGGTCAAACTGCGCCAAACGGGTGATCGGTTTGATGCGGAGCCGGTTTTTGGTAAAAGCAACCTTATTTTTACCCTCGCAAATGCGGACGGGCTTATAAAAATCCCTGCGGCGGCCAACGGCATTCCGGCCGGTACACTGGTGCAGGTGGAGCTAATTTAATGGGACACGGCGACTTCATCTGGTGCGATTTATCTACCTTTGATCTAGGAGTCTCCACTCGCTTTTACAGCGATCTGTTTGGCTGGCAGATGGCTGACTCCGGCGAGTACAACCTTTGCTATGCGGGGCGCACAGAGGCGGCCGGTCTCTACGTCATGCCGGAATTTTTCCAGAAAATCAACATGCCTTCATTCTGGATGTCTTATATTCAAGTGGATGATGTCAACCGAGCGATTGAAACTGCAAACAAAATGGGGGGCAAAGTTGAGTTAGGGCCGGAGCCGTTTGGGGCGAGAGAAGACGGGCAGATCGCTCTGATCCGTGATCCGCAAGGCGCAGGTTTTACGGTGTATCAGGGTCCCGATTTTAACAGCCGAGATTTGCGCGGTGGCCACGGCCGGATGGCATGGAACGAACTCATCATTTCAGATATTGCGGCCGTACAGCCGTTTTACGAGGCACTTTTTGATTGGAAAATTAGCCGCATCGCTGGGTCAGATCGATTTGAAGTGCATAATCAAGCCGATAAGCTGATCAGCAATATCGAGCAAGTTCCAAATGAAATCAAGGGGGATCTTGAATATTGGGCCATCTACTTTGCCGTTAGAAATCTTGATACCGCCAAACGTGCGGTCGAACAACACGGTGGCACCATCGCGTATGATCAAAGCTCCAGCGGAACGCGCCAAATTATGGCAGCTGATCCTCAAGGGGCCGCTTTTCATCTTATCGAAGGTCGCCCGAGTGGCAGCATGGCATCTGGCCAAAATTGGGCCGGTCTAAAATGGCGCACACTTTTAGGGTTGGCCCTTGTTTTCGGGGCGATCTGGTTTAGCTGGGACTGGCTCTGGTCGGTCCTGTTTTTGGTCTGGGTCATTCCTGATTTGTTCAGCGGTGTTACATATTTCCTCGAGCCCATAACTCGACAAGAAAACCCCGCGCTTTATTGGCTGATTGTGCTTACTTGGTTGGGTTTATCTATTTATCTATTTGTTGAGCTTTTCACATAGCGTATTGCGTGATGCGTAGAAGGTCTTACGAATCACACGCCACGATATCATGTCCGTTTATCTCCACGACATCCCCCTGATTCAAGCACACAATGCTTTTGATGAAGCACTAAAAGCGGCCGGGCTAGACGGTACCCTCGCGGCCGAAACCATCCCGCTAAACGAGCACGCCATTGGGCGCACCACGGCCGAGCCGGTGTGGGCCAAGCTCTCATCCCCCCACTACCATGCCAGCGCTATGGACGGCTTTGCAGTAAGCGCCAGCGACACAGATGGGGCGTTGCTAACATCACCTAAAACGCTGATTTATGGTCAGCAAACAGAATATGTCGATACCGGTGATCCACTGCCAGAGTGGGCCAACGGAGTCATCAAAATCGAAGATACCGAAGCGGTGGATGCTGACGGTGAACTCATCGACGATAAGCGGGCCCCACACGGAATTCGCATTCGTGAGGCGATTCCACCATGGCGCAATGTCCGGCCGATGGGTGAGGACATGGTGGCAACCCAACTGGTTTTGCCCGCGGGCCATCTCATCCGGCCGGTTGATTTGGGTGCCATGGCTGGCTCAGGTCACACAGAAATTGTGGTTGCCAAGCGGCCGACTGTGGCTGTTTTACCAACGGGCAGCGAGTTAAAAACAATTGGGGAGCCTGTCGGGTCTGGCGACATCATCGAATACAACTCAGTGGTGCTCGCGGCCCAAATAAATGCGTGGGGGGGGATGGCGACTCGCTTTCCGATCACGGTTGACGTGTTTGAAAATATTCAACAAACGGTGCGTGAGGCGGCCGAAAACCACGATCTGATTTTGCTGAACGCCGGTTCTAGCGCAGGGGCAGAAGACTTTTCGGCCGGGGTGATTGACTCACTTGGTGACGTGCTGGTACACGGGGTTGCGGTCCGGCCAGGCCATCCGGTCATTTTAGGCATGGTTGATTCAGGCGACAGAAAAGTGCCGATTGTAGGTGTCCCGGGCTATCCGGTTTCAGCCGCACTAACGGGTGAAATTTTTGTTGAGCCGCTGCTGGCCAAATGGCTCGGCCGAAGCGCACAAGAACGACCCATCATCGAAGCGGAGCTCACACGCAAACATGTCTCTCCTTTGGGGGATGATGAATATGCTCGCATGGTTGTTGGCCGTGTAGGCCAACGGGTTTTGGCCGCGCCGCTTTCGCGGGGTGCTGGGGTTATTTCGTCGCTGGTACGGGCCGATGGCATTACGGTATTTCCGGCGGGTAACCAAGGACAACCGGCCGGGGCCAAAGTCAATGTGCGGCTTTACACCCCTCCGTCAGCCATTGATCGAACAATTTTCAGCATCGGCTCACATGATATGACCCTTGATCTGTTGGCACAGTTTTTGAGCGGCCGTGAGCGGCGCTTGACCTCCGCCAATGTGGGCAGTTTAGGTGGATTAGTTGCGCTGCGGCGTGGCGAATGCCATCTGGCCGGAAGCCACCTGCTGGACCCTGAAACAGGCAGCTATAATTTGGCCGATATCGCCAAATATTTACCTGACACACCGGTAAAAGTAGTCACGTTGGTCGGCCGTGAGCAAGGTTTGATTGTGCCGAAAGGGAATCCTAAAAAGCTAAACAGTTTGGCAGATGTTGCCAGTGGGAATATCGCCTATGTCAATCGGCAGCGAGGGGCGGGGACCCGTGTGCTGTTAGACTATCAGCTTGCCCAAGCAGGCATTCCGGCCGAGCAAATTAGCGGATACGAGCGGGAAGAATATACCCATCTGGCAGTTGCCGCTGCAATTGCGGGCGGCCGAGCGGACTGCGGTTTGGGTATTACGGCGGCCGCTAGGGCCTTAGACCTCGATTTTGTGCCGCTTTTTCAGGAACGGTATGATTTGGTCATTCCGCAAGAATATGCAGAGTCAGACCTACTCATCCCCCTGTTTGAGTTATTGGCGAACGATGAGTTCAAAAAAGCGGTGGCGCAATTGCCGGGGTATGATGTGCGGCCGATGGGAACCGTTGTAACCGGTTAAGTGCAAAATCCTAATTGCGGGGCTTATGCAGCAACGGCAAGAAAATGAATTGAAGCCGGTTATTTGGCGCAGTTGTGGGGACAGCGGTAGCTGTGGGTGTGCCGCTCAATGTTGGGACACCTGTCACAGTGGGTAAGACAGTTGCCGTAGGTGACGCAACAATAGTTCCTGTTGGACTGGCAACCACAGTTGCAACCGGCGTAAAAGTAGGGGTCTGCAAAGGGTTTGAGGGGCTGGTTGCAGTTGGTGAGGGAACAGCCGTCAGTGTGTGAATAGCCGTTGGAGTTTCAGTAGGGATGCTTGTTGCAGAACCGGTTGGTATCGCTGTTTGAGTTGCAGTTGGCGCCACTGTTTGGGTAGGCGGCAGGGTTGGGGTTTGTGTCTGGGTCGCGGTTGCTGTCGGCGTATTTGTATGGACGGCCGTTGCCGTTGGGGTCGACGTTGACTCTGAAGATCCGCTCAGCGTAACCACCACGTTATCGCGCACCAGCAAGTAGCTATAAATTTCAGTTGATGTAGCTACCCATGCTTCATTGGTTCCGGCAGGGCCATAATTGTTCCAAATATGGTTGATGAGGGTCGTAATTGCGATTTCATGATTCCCATGCGCAAGTGTATTAAACCAAAAGTGTCGGCCGCTGCTGGCATGATTTTGCGCCATCCAGTCGATGGCAGCAATCGCATCCTGCACGTTGGTTTCTATCGAAATATCTCGGCCGATTTTTGTGCGGCCGACCATGTGTTTAGCGGTTTCACCAGATGCAGAATAATCGCTGGTGCCATCTACAACCAACATCGAATCGCCACCAGTTTCTTGAAGCTTCAGAGCGGTAGTTTGACTGGCTTGTTCAAACGGTATGTCATAACCGCTCGAAAAATTAGGATTGGCAAACACCATCACTTGAAAGTCAGTCTGGGTAGATCGGGAAATTGTGGCTTCAAAATGTGTTTGCCCGTCCAGAATATCATCGGTGTAATCTTGCATGGTTGGTGGATCATTATCAAATCGCTCATGGTCCCACGAGTGATTGCCCAAAGCCCAGCCATCTACCAAAAGTGTGTTATTGAAATAGGGCTCATCCAAAATCCAGTATTCGTCTCTTGTTTGCTCAAAATAGCGGGCTATGGCAAAAATTGTAGCTGGCCACCCTTTGGCCTTAAACGCTTCGACGGCCGGTTTTAAATTGACGTTATCGTCAAACCCATGGGACCAAGCCCAGCCCTTGTCGTTTTTTAAAGCCGCCTTCTGCACATCTCCAATATCGTTGTTAGGTGCCAGGCTTTCAAATGTGACAGTCACCTGATTCGCAGAAGTTGAAAAGTAGACAGTGCCATCGGCCGAATTATAAGTTGAAGAGATTGGCGTTGCTCCGGCCGCAACAGAGATATTTGCAGCATCCCCTACCGTAACAATTAAAGTCACCTCATCAAAATAGAGGTCTGGAACGTTTGAATAATCAAGATCATACGTCAGCACGTTTATGTTTGAAGCAGAGGCTGCCCCGATAGTTGAACTCAAACCCTCGTAATTCGAGGCAAATATGGCGCACAGTAAGCAAATAAAAACGATGATTGCTGGCAACTTATGATTCATTTGGATAAACGTCTTTGGCTATAGTCTGATTTAATTAATGATTAACTTTTTGCATTGATTCAGGCTCAAGTCATTCTAAATTAGCTATATGTAGGCAACGCTTACGATCTTGGGATTTATGCGTAAATCTGAAATTTTTCCAAACGTTCGGCCGCAAAGTGAATATCTGTCATTCTTTTTGGCAAAGGCAAAGGAGACTGTTCTGCAGGCCAGTTGATCTGATTTTGCTTACCCGCTGTCATCTTGGCGTAGTTATCGGTGCCGGGCAGGTAATCGACCAATAAAGTAGGCACAATCTGCTCCAATTCGGCCGCAATCATTTTTAGATCTGGCAATAGAGATGGTCCAGCTACAACCAAGTCCGCCTGGGTTTCGGCCAGCTCGTGCAACAGTACCTGGTGATTGCAGAATAACTTTAGTCGCTCTAGCTCACGCCCTTCTACCCGACTACACCCAGCGATATTGGCTCTTTTTTCTAGCAAGCTCTTTATTTGCGAGCGAACCCCAGATGGGTTGAATATTTTGCCACGGTCTGTGGCGGTCTGGCTAGAATAGGCATACCCCATGAAAACCTGATCTAGCTGAGCTTCTAAAGCGGCAAAGTTTTCACCATCCTCAATCTGAATCGTTAACCTATTCCCCCAGTCCGCCAGCTTGAGCAATGTTAGGATGGCACTAATATGGCCTAAATGGAGCTGAGCATTGTTTCGGCTTGATAAGTGCCACAGTATGTTTAGTTGGCCAGCCTTAGCCCTCTCTGCCAATTCATCAGTTACCCCAAACTCATAGACCGGTTTAGAAAATAATTTTTGATTCGGTCTAAACCATTTTCCTTGAGTAAAGACAGAGAATGCGGTGTAATTGTCTTTATTATTGGCGATATCTAAGGCCAAGGGGCGCAAATTATAGGCGCGCCCGGCCGCCTCTGAACAAATAGCAGCCGCATATTTCTCAGCCGCCGCCATTTGAACACCACGAGCGGTTGAAATATCCGGCCGAGCGATAATTTCAATCGAATCGGGTAGCTCCTCGATCCAATGGCTAACCTGTGGCACAACAGTATCTTTAGTATAGATCCGCTCTATTTCTGATAGCCTCTCCTGTTGCCCAAATACACACATCCGCGTTTTTAACTCGATATCTCCCACTTCCTCAAACAGTTGGAATCGGGCAAAGTCGTACACGATCCCTTGCTCTAAGTTGTAGGTTGGAATAATTGAATAGCAGTCAGCATTGGTCGACATTTGTTCAAACAACGCTTCGGCCGAAGCCAAGGGGATCAGCTCGCAGCTTTTTAGTGCGGGAATCGTACGCTGAGCGCGCATTGCGGCCGCATGTGACCATGTATGTTTGGGACCAAGATAATAAAGGGGCAAATCCATCTGTAAATTTTACCGGATTCGATTTTGTTGCGCCTTCTATCTGTTGGGCACCACAAACAAAAAAAGGCGAGTAGAAAATTCTACTCGCCTTCAGAATTATGATTCTGTTTAGCTGAAGCCAATCGCTTATTTTTTAGCTTTTGCCGCTTTAGCGTCTTTTGCCATTGCATTAACTTTTTTCGTTAATGTAGCGATTTTTTTGTTCAACCCATCAATGTCTGATTTGGTTGGGATGTTAAGATTAGTTAGTACCGCTTCAACCCGGCTCTCGAATGTCTCACGGATTCCGGTAACGGTCTCTTCTGCTTGATTACGGGTTGTGCTAACAGCATCATCAAATTTTTCACGATTTGTAGCACCGAATGTTTCGCCACGTTCTACAAGGTTGTTGAAAATTTCTTCAACATCAACTTGAGTTTTGTTAAGCAAGTTGGTAACTTCCTCACGGGCAACGTCGATTGCACCCAATCCAGCAGTCATCGCTTTACGCGCACTTTCGAAGAAAACAGTAGCTGTTTCGCTTACTACTTCTTCATCGATAATTACATCTTCTACTTTTGATGTGTTTTCACTCATTGTTATTTTATCTCCTGATTGTCAAAGGGGTAAAATGTCCCCTGACATCTTTTTTATGATTCATTTAAAATGTGCTCACGTCATTTAAATTAACCTCATGACGCAGCGCGTTAAAACGATTATGACACATCGCGTCATTAGATGTCAAGCACTTTTTTATTAGAGTTTTGTAAACATAGTCTTTTCTCGAGAAGCAAAGGTTTATTTTTGTCATGTTTAAAGAATAAATCATGAGTTATCAACTGACTTTTTCTTACCCAAGAACAGGAATTAAGTAGCTGTCCTAACCTAAATTCCTTTCCCATCAGCTGAAGATTAATCTGGGACAGGTACGAGATACCTTTAGTAGTTGGTATTTATCTTCAGCCCTAATCGTTCTAACAATCAGATTTTTTTCGAGCAACCAAGAAGCAGTCGGGAGCTAAACACTAAAATCGATCAACCATCCAAATGACAAAAAAAATTCTCCAATCCACCCTATTCATTTTGCTTTTTTCCGTGTTAATGCTTTTTGGGTCCCAAACTCAATTAGAAGCGGCCGAAGAACAATATGAAATTCGCTGGGAAATTGATCGGTCAACTGTCCCTACTTTAACCAACAACGAAATCACACTGAGTATTGCGGTCGGCGAAGCGAGCGCGATCACCATCGTAGATGAGAATGGAGACGATATCCCATTTCGATTCGATGAAGAAAGAGGTGTCGTAACGTTAACCACGGCCGGAGATGTGATTGACCTGTCGTTTTTCACGAATACGATTGGTAACCCCCTAGTTGGCAGCTATGCACCTACAACTTTGAAAAACGACTACTTGTGGGCTTGGTCACACGGCATCGACGACAATGCCAATATGGAAGGCTCGATTGCGAAATTTGAAGAACGGGGTTGGAAAGGGACTCTCTATTTAATCGGAACGTATTTAGACCGGCCGTGGTCACAACCAGGGCTAATAGAGTCTAATCGTGTGCGTCAGCTGCTTGATGACGGATGGAGCATTGGAAATCACACCTATAGTGATTTGGACTGTGATCTAGATATTACTGAATACACCAGCAATATCATCGAAGCTCAAAAGCCTTTAAACGACATCATCGCAGAATCTAGTCGCACCGACTATATTGTGATGGGCTTTGCAGCTCCCTGTTTTCTAGAATCCTATCATCCAAAAATTCAAGAAATTCGCCGGGATGGTGATGCAACCATTGCCTTTAATGAGTCAGGCGGAAGAGTTCCCATCATTATGGATGCGAACAGCAACGATGAAATTATCGAAGACGTTTTGGCTCATGCCTATGAAGCTGGTGCACCCATCGGCCGGGACGGTGAGATAGATGAAGGTGATTTAGACAATGTGATCTCGTCAATCAATTGGGTCTCGCGCAACTCAAACGAGAATCGGCACCTTTGGTACAACTCGCTCAGCCACGGGGCCCGAGATTCAAATGTTGGGGTTGAAACACGTTTAGGTGGGCTAGTCGAATATGTTTACCGCACGTATGGTCCTTTAGGAACAGATGAAGTGTGGGTAGCTCCGGCCGATGAAATTGTAAGCTACGTGACCATGCGCGATTTCGCCAACATCCGTGTGGCTAGCGCCTCTAGAAATGCCCGTGAAATCGAACGAACAGAAATCCGCAGGGTATCAAGCAATTCTGTAGGAAACCTTGAGTCATCAGGCTTTTTGCCCACTCGAGAGCGGATTGAAGACACCCCGATCCCCATCATCATCGAGCCGGTGAAACAAACGACCCCAGAACCTCAGGCAGTTGCGGCCGAAACAGATTTGTCTTCAGCCGAAACTGATAGTAATGAAGGTCAAACTGATGCTCAAAGCGAAGAAATCGCATCGGCCGAGGTTGATTCTGGAGCGGCTACAGAAGAGCAAAGCACATCGTCTGGCGGCTCAACAGTACGACTCCTGCTTATTATCGGCATTGCTGTTTTTGGTCTATTAGTTGTAGGCGCCCTGATCTTTTTGGGGTATCGATTCCGACGAGCCGGCCGTTAGTAGCCTACTATTTCTAACCTGACTAACCGGCCGCTTTTAAGATGTTGCGGATATCCGCAACATCTGTCTGAATCTGGTTTTTGAGCTCTTCTAAACCGGAGAATCGTTTTTCTCCACGGATATGGTCTACAAATTCTAAAGTCAGATCTTGGCCGTATAAATCACCCTCAAAATCTAGCAGATGAGCCTCAATCCGCACATTTTGCCCATCAACCGTCGGCCGGACCCCAACATTCGTAGCCGCTTCATGCCGTGTTCCATCAGGTAGATAAACGAGTGTAGCGTACACCCCATTTGCAGGAATCACTTTTTCTTCCCACACATCAAGATTCGCGGTTGGAAAGCCGATGGTTCGGCCACGCTGGTCCCCTTTAATCACTTCCCCGTGCAAGCTATAGTTTCGCCCCAAACACATGGCGGCATCTTTCGCATTGCCGTCGTCCAAACTTTGTCTGATTCGGCTGCTGCTAACGATGTCTTCCCCTTTTGAAAGTTTGGTCCCAAATTCAACCACTCTAAACGGGGTATCTGTCTTCAAAGAGCGCAAATAGTCGGGGGTTCCTTCACGTTGGAATCCAAACCCGAAATCTCCACTCCAAATTTCAACCATGCCTAAATGTTGCTGCATTTGCGCCACAAAATCGGCCGCACGGGTGTTTCGTGTCTCGGCATTAAACGGTGTCGTGATAATTAAATCAATATCACATTCCCCAATTAAATTGGCCCGTTCTTCCAACGTTGTTAAGTATTGTCGGCCGAACCTCTGTAGCAACACAGCTCTAGGATGAGGGAAAAATGTAAGCGCGGCCGTTCGCAGCCCTTTTTCACGGGCTTCGGCCGCCATTGTTTTCAGCAAAGCCTGGTGCCCAAGGTGCACCCCATCAAACATGCCAAGCGCCACAGCAGTTGGTTTTGGGTCAGATAACTCTTCGAGTTGGAGAAAATGTTGCATAGATCAATTATATCCTAGACAAACTCAGCATTTATTAGTTCTTACGCTCAAATTGTCAGGAATTTAGACGATTAACGCAGTATATCGCGCACAAACATCTTTTTCGCTTTCCAATACTCCCCATGGGCCGTCACAAGGCCGATAAATTTACCTTCCGGATCAAACGTTTGCACCAGCGTCTCATCTGCTTCGGCCGATTTTTTTGCGACAAGTTTGCCATTTAGCAAATCAACCGTCTCTTGTTCGTTTGCGTCCAAGCGGGGCATATGGGCTACCGCCAGCTCCATCGGTTTTAAATGGGATTGGATATTTTCAGGGCTTAGGTCGTCCAAAGGTACAGCAGATTCTGTATCAAACTCCCCAACACGTTCACGGCGCAAGCTTTTCAAATGCGCGCCACACCCCAGCAATTCACCAATATCATGCGCAATCGAACGGATATAGGTTCCAGCACTACACTGGATACGAAGCTCTAACTCGGGTGAATTCGCAGAGAGCAAATCAAGCTGATAAATCGTCACCGGTCGTGGAGGGCGTTCGATCGTAATGCCTTGGCGAGCAAGCTCATACAGCTTTTTCCCATCTTTTTTAATTGCCGAAACCATCGGGGGGATTTGTAAAATATCTCCCCTAAATTTCTGAAGGATCGATTCTAAATTCTCAGCCGTTAGTGGCTCCGCTGGCAGCGGCCGTACTTGTGTTACTTCCCCATCTGCATCATAGCTGTCTGTTGTCTCCCCCAACTTAACAACGCCCAAATATGTCTTCGGTCTGCCCACCAGATATTCAACCAAGCGTGTCGCACGGCCTAAGCACACAACCAACACTCCCGTCGCGGCCGGATCAAGCGTCCCGCTATGACCCACTTTACGCATCCCAGCTACCCGGCGTACCCGGCCGACCACATCGTGTGACGTCATTCCGGCCGGTTTATCAATGTTTAGAATTCCTTCCATAAGCCGCGTTGCAGGTCAACTGATCAGTTTAAGCGTCTAATGCCGCTTTTTGTTCTGCGATAGTTGCTTTCGCTTTCTCAATCACAAGCTGAACAACATCATCCAGCTCACCATGTTGGCTACAGCCAGACGCAAAACGATGACCGCCACCGCCAAGCTCAGTGGCCAAGGTTGCGACATCCCAGGGAGGACGTGATCTAAATCCGATCTTGATCTCCCCATCTTCTTTCTGGGTAAACACAGCGCTCATTGCCACCCCATGAATGTCCGAGATCATGTTGCCCAAACCATGGTTACTCACAGGATCATCGCTGACTTCTTGCTGATCTTTTATGGAAATAACAGACCAAGCAACCATATCTTCAACCTGCATCTGGTTAAGCCCCTTACCCCAGATTTTAACGGTGTTGAGCTCTTGCAACACCAAAGCCTGCAGGGTGATTTCAGCCAAGTTTGCCCCGGCCGAAATTAAGTCACCCGCTACTTTTAGCGTTTGCCCCGTCACACCGGTCACGCGAAAGCCAAGCGTATCTGTCACCATACCGGTCATCAAGCTAGTGGCAATCCCTTTGTCTATTGTGACACCCATTTTGGGGATTAGGTTCGCCAGCAGTTCGGCCGTCGATGTCACATCGGCAACCACCAAGTTAATATGGCCAAAATTATTATTGCTAATATGATGATCGATATTGATAAGAACCGGTTCGCACGTTAAGCGGCTGTACACATACCCCATGCGGAATTCATCTCCGCAATCGACCGCAATCATCAGGTCATAGATTTTTTTGCGATCTACACGACGGCGAACATCTTTTGCCAATGGCAGATAGTCGAATTTACGCAATATCCCATCATCGCAAACCAGATCAAACTGTTTGCCCATTGCGTGCAACATTTGCCCAACGGCCGTCAAGGAACCCAGCGCATCACCATCTGGGCCAATATGTGTGGTCACTAAAATATTTGAAGCTTGAACAATTGACTCCCGAATTTTTTCAACAATTGTCTCGTCCAACTGACTCTCCTTTACGTTGGTAGATCCCTCTTTAATAAAATTTATGTGCCAAACGCTAAGCGTCTTATTTAGCTATCTTGGCCGGTTTCTGCTGCATCAGGTTTGGGTGCTTCATCGGCCGGGATTTCTAGATTATTGAGCAAATCTTCAATCTCCATCACCTGTTGTAATGAGTGGTCCCAATGAAAATGAACTTGAGGCACTTTACGCAGTTTCAGCCGACGCCCCAGCTCTTTACGGATAAACGAATGTGCGCTTTTCAACCCTTCAAGCACCTCACCCATCCGGCTATCGTCCCCTAAGGCATTTACTTTGATATCCGCATGTTGCAGCTCACGATCGATATTTACTTCGGTAACGGTCGTACCCTGCACCCGAGGATCATTTATCTCAAATAAGAGAAGTTCACTCGTAGCCACCTTAATCTGCTCAGCCACGCGCTGTTGTTTAATCTTACCCATCTATCAGTTATTGCTTCAGAAAGGCGATTTCAGGTCAGCATAGATTTGCTAACCCAAAATCGCCTATCTTAAACGAATTAAGGCATCACTTGTCGAGTAATATAAAACTCGATGATGTCCCCTTCTTCGTAGTTTTCAAAGTCGGCAACTTGCACACCAAATTCAAATCCTTCACGGATTTCACGAACGTCGTCTTGCAAGTGTTTTAGACTGCTGATTTTGCCATCAGCAAGCAGTTTCTTGCCACGGATTACTCGGCCGTTGGCGTTTCGGCGACCTTCGCCCTGACGCATCAAACAACCGGCGATGTTCCCGATTTTACGGATCCGGAAGATGGCGCGTACTTCTGCTCGGCCGATTACAACCTGCTCGAAGCGAGGTGCCATGAGTCCGCGCATCGCTTTCTCAATATCCTCTAGCAATCGATAGATAATGTTGTATTCGCGGATCTCGATCCCATCGCTAACGGCTGCCAGTTTAGCGGCCGAATCAGTGCTGCTGTTGAATGCTAAGATCACCGCTTCAGAAGCAGAAGCCAACATGACATCGCTTTCTGAAACATTACCGGTATCTGCCCGCAGGATTTCAAGCTGGACTTCTTCGTTTTCAATTTTGTTGAGTGAAGAAACGATAGGCTCCAGCGATCCTTGAACGTCTGCCTTGACAATGACGCGCAAAATTTTGCTCTCGCCACCACCTTCAAGCTGACGGAAGAAATCATCCAGAGATGTTCGGGTCGATTTTGCAGCTTTCTTATTGCTCTCAATTTCGTGAGCAATCTTACGCGCTACTTTTTCGCTTTCAACCGTTTTGAACTGATCGCCGGGGCTTGGTGCACCGTTTAAACCGGATACTTGAACCGGCATCGAAGGGCCAGCCTCTTTAACACGGTTTCCGTTCCAATCGTACATCGCCTTGATCCGGCCGTAATGCTCATTAATAATCAGCGTATCGCCGATTTTGAGCGTGCCGTTTTGGACCAAAATGGTAGCTGTTACACCTTTACCACGTTCCATTCGGGCTTCAAGCACCGTGCCGCTAGGAGAAGCAACCGGGTTTGCCTGTGGACTGATATCTTCATTGGTCAGCAAAATCGCTTCCATCAAGTCATCAATGCCCAAGTTCTCTTTAGCCGAGACTTCAACTACAAGTGTGTCGCCGTCCCAGTTATCTGGAGTCAGGCCAACCTCGACCAGCTGCTGCCGTGCACGGTCAGGCTGTGCCGTTGGCAGGTCGATTTTGTTTAACGCAACAATGATCGGGACCTTCGCCGCTTTGGCATGGTCAATCGCTTCACGCGTTTGTGGCATCAAGCCGTCATCGGCTGCCACAACCAAAATCGCGATGTCTGTTGCACGAGCACCACGCGCACGCATCTGTGTGAACGCAGCATGGCCCGGGGTGTCTAAAAATGTAACGGTGTTACCGTCGTATTTGGTCTGATAAGCTCCGATATGCTGGGTGATACCCCCAGCTTCGCCATCTGCAACGTTGGCTTGGCGAAACACATCTAATAAAGAGGTTTTGCCATGATCAACATGCCCTAGCATTGTGATAACGGGTGGTCGATCGATAAGATTCTTTTTCTTTTCAGATGCAAGAATCTTGCGCCATTCCGGCCGATCGCTGCCATCATCCTCTTCTACCTCTTCTTCTAACTCTACGGGATCAAATCCCATTTCTTCCGCAACGATTGACGCCGTGTCAAAATCAATTTCTTGATTGATATTGACCATGATGCCATTCCCCATCAACTCTTTAATGATGTTGATCGGGCTGACATCCATGACGGTTGCCAAGTCGCGTACGGTAATGAAATCTGGGATCTCGATAGTCTTCTTTTCTGCCATTAAACCTCAAACAACTGAGGGTAGCACTACTGCTACCCGAACAGATTTTGACTGTCAGAGCCGTATGCGAGAAGAGGGTAACTAGGGTGAATAGTTGATCTTCTACATACAGGTCTCCGTGTGGGTGAGAGTTGCTAACCGGGGGGTCATCCGGTTTGCCCCAACTCGTTTTGTATTTCTTGAAACCGGTGAATAAGCATCATTTTTTTATCCGGTTCGACTTTTGCGCGCAGTGCGCCGTCTAAAATGGTGGTCATTTCCACCTTTGTCCAACAATCGGCCGAGTTACAAACATATGCACCCCGGCCGTTCTTTTTGCCGCTGGGATCAATTATGACCCCTTCTTCAGCATTATTAACAATTCTAAACAGCTCTCGTTTGTCTTTCTTCTCGCGACACACCACACAAGTGCGCTGTGGAACGTGTTTCTGACGTTTGGGCTGTTTTTTCTTTTGAGACACGTTTACGTGATACAGGTCGGTACTCAATTAAGAGTCAAATACCGACCTGGTTTATTAAATCTCTTCGCCGTCCCACTCGTTATCTGCACGTTTACCTTTACGTTTGCGTCGAGCAACCACTCGGCCGGCATCCTCATCAAAGATAAGTTCGCGAGCTTTCTTGGTATTTTTCTTCGCTTCTTCGCGTGCGGCTTCCTCAGCTCGGAGTTCACCACGGGTTTTACGTGCAACTTTAACCGTTTTCTTTCTAACCACTTTGGGTTTCTTCTCGACCAACGGTTCAAGTGGTACAAGCGGCTCTAATGGGATGAGTGGCTCGAGTGCCACGATGCCATCAGGGTCAGCTTTTTCTTCTTCAGCTGCAGGCGCTTCTTCGGCCGCAGGTGTTTCTTCAGCTTCTGGTTCAACCTCAGCCACAGCCGCTTCTGGCTCAGCTTCAACAGCTGGTTCAGGCTCAGTCTCGGCAACCGCTTCTTCAACGACTTCAGCTACTTCTGCAACAGATGCTTCTTCAACCACCTCAGCTGCTTCAGCGACTGGCGCTTCGTCTGCAGCTGGTTCAGTCAAGAACGCCTCAGCGATTTCGGCCGCAACTTCTTCCGGAACTTCATCTTTCACAAGTTCTGGATCGATGTCTTCGTCCACGTCAGCAGTTTCAGCTTCGGCCGCCACTTCGGCAACTTCCTCAGCGACAGGCTCGGCAACCGCTTCGGTTACAGCTTCTGCATCAGCCTCTACAGCCTCAGCAACATCTTCGCCAGCTTCAGCGGCCGCAAGTGCAGCTTCTTTCGCAGCCGCAGCCGCTTCTTCTTCCACACGGGCCAAATATTCTTTGGTCTTCTTGCGGAAATCTTCGAGAGCTTTGTCACCAAAACCATCAAAGGCCAAAAGTGTTTCTTCGCCCATGTGCATTTGGAACAGGGCGTCTCCAACCGTTGACATACCCTGCTCTAGCAAGATGGCATGATAACGGTGGATAAGATCCAGCTCTTCCAAGTCGTGCTCGAAAGCAACGGCCGGAATCCGTTTGCGGATCTCTTCGCGGTCTTTGCGGATTTCGTCGTACTTAGCCGCACGTACCGCAATGATGTTCCCTTCAACCCCGTTCACCAATTTTTCAAGAACACGATAGTCCTCGTTTGTAATGGGTCGGTTTTGCTCACGTTTTTCAATGACGATTTTCGCCATATCGTGCAGCTCAGTATCATTCACAATCGCTTCTAAAGCGTCTGGATGCTCCAAGTTGTTGAGTGAGTCAATGGCTGATTCAGTTAAAGATTTAATGTCGATGCGCCAACCGGTTAGCTTCGCACCCAAACGAGCATTTTGTCCTTCACGGCCGATCGCTAGCGAAAGCTGATCATCTGGCACGATAACCACGGCCGTTTTGCCTTGGTCCGGATGCTCTTCTAAATAAACACCAGATACCCGGGCTGGGCTAAGTGCTTTAGCGATAAAGCTCTGTTGGTTAGGATCCCATTCGATGACGTCAATTTTCTCATCGTTGAGTTCCCGAACAATGCTTTGAATACGGACACCGCGCATACCCACACAGGCACCAACCGGGTCAACCCCAGGTTGTAAAGCCACAACGGCTACTTTAGAGCGTTGGCCAGCCTCGCGAGCGATACTTTTGATATCAACTTGTCCGTTATAAATTTCTGGCACTTCGAGCTCTAACAAGCGACGAAGCAGGTTGCGGTGGCTACGGCTAACAATAATGCTAGGGCCACGATTGGTTCGGCGAACTTCTAGAACGTACACGCGAATTTTGTCATGTGCACGATACCGTTCGCTTTTAACCTGTTGGCTAGATGGCAGAGTTGCTTCGGTACGGCCAAGACCAATCGTAATGCTGGTCCCGCTGGTGCTTTGCACTGTACCGTTTACGATCTCGCCATCGCGTGAAGCGAAATCATCAAACAGTTGATCCCGTTCAGCTTCACGTACCCGTTGCAAAATCACCTGCTTAGCAGTTTGTGCTGCGATGCGGCCGAAATTGCGCGGCGTGCTGATAGCCATAACCAAGTCACCTTCTTTGGCGTCGGTTAAGCCTTGGGCATGTGCGTCTGCAACCGTGATTTCAGTTTTAGGTTCGATCACATAGTCGACCACTTCTTTTTCTGCAAAAATAGTGGGGTCTCCAGTAACCTCGTCAATTTCAACCGATACACCTTGCATGCTGCTGATTGCAGCATTGCGTCGGTAAGCTGAAACAAGCGCTGTCTTGAGCGCTTCGATAACAGTGTCTTGCGGTAAACCGCGTTCTTGGCAAATCTCGTTAAATGCCAACAGGAAATCACTTTTCATACTAATTCCGTTTTATGGGTCAAAAGACGTAGCCCGATAACTAAACCACCATTGGTTTATAGCAGGCGAGCTAAAATTTTTTGATAAAAAGGTGCTGAAAACAAAAAAAGTGGGGGAACCCACTTTTGTCTTAGTGTATTCAACTTTCGGAAAGTATAGCATAATCCCCCTTGAACCACAACGGACCGACAGGGGCCTTTTTATTCTTTGTTTAGATATACGAAGTAAAATCTCCGTGTCTGACAAAGCAGCCTAAGATCACAGAACATTTTCTTTGCAATTGCACAGATTTAATTGATACCAACAAACAAGTGTGGTCTATTATGTTTATACAAAGATTGGTTGATGATAAGAGGCGGTTCCTTGATGAAAATAACAGAATTTGCAAAAGCGGTTCAAGACAATGTGGCTAAGGTCATAATCGGTAAACAAGATGCGGTCGAACTACTGCTGGTTGCCTTACTCAGCGAAGGGCATGTTCTATTAGAAGATGTGCCGGGTGTGGGTAAAACAACTTTGGCAAAAGCACTAGCCCAAAGCATTGATAGCAGTTTTTCACGCATTCAGTTTACCCCCGATTTATTGCCCAGCGATGTGACCGGCAGCAGCCTGTTTAACCAAAAAAATCAGGACTTTGAGTTCCGGCCGGGGCCATTGTTCCATCAAATCGTTTTGGCAGACGAGATCAACCGAGCCACCCCACGCACCCAATCTAGCTTGCTCGAGGCGATGCAAGAACGGCAAGTCACCACAGACGGAACCACACGACCACTCCCCGCTCCTTTCATGACCATCGCCACACAAAACCCGATCGAGCTAGAAGGAACCTTCCCCCTGCCTGAAGCACAACTTGACCGCTTTTTACTGCAAATCGAGCTGGGGTATCCCACCTATGAGCAAGAAGACGAAATCTTGATCAAGTATCAAAAACAGGATCCGCTGACCCAACTTTCTTCTGTTGTAGACAGCGCTCAAATTACCGGATTTCAAGAGCTCGTCAAAGATCAGCTTGTAAAGGAAGAAGTGCGCCACTATATGCTGAATATTGTTCGGGCAACACGGGAACATGAATTTACAGAGCTGGGCGTCTCTCCCCGAGGAAGTTTGGCCCTATACCGTGCTAGCCAAGCTTTGGCGGCCATACGCGGCCGAAGCTATGTGATACCCAGCGACGTGCAACATTTAGCACCCAGTTTGTTAACCCATCGAATCCATTTAAGCGCACAAACCCGTCTGCGCGGCCGAACCCCAGCGCAGATTGTGACTGAAATTGCGGACAGCGTCCCTGTCCCCGTGGTTGATTAAGCTCCCTTCTAGATTTAACTGTGTTTGACGAAACGATTGATCAAAAAAACGGCCGGCTTGACCGCTTCCTCCCTTGGACGATTGGCGTCTGCCTGCTGTTAGGTGTCACAACCGACAATCAATATCTGACATCGTTGGGGGTTTTGTTCGGAGTCGTCTATGCCTTCATCTGGTTATGGTGGCGCTTCAGCTTTGTGCGGCTATCGACACGGCTAGAATTTCAAGAGGTACGCATATTTGAGGGAGAAGAAATTGAGCTCAAACTGATTACGTCTAATCAAAAGTTTTTGCCTCTATTTTGGGTCAATATCGTTTACGAAATCCCGGCCGGGATTTCAATTAAAGAAGCCGAGATCGTTGTAGATGCCTCCACTCACCGAGGCTCGCTCCGCAGCTTCTGGTCGTTGGGGCCATGGCAGACTGTGGCCCGCACCTTTACCATCTCGGCCGATGAAAGAGGGTTCTATCCGTTTGGACCGGTCCGCATCGAAACCGGCGATCCTTTTGGCTTTTTTATCGGCCGCAAAATGGTTGAACTCTCAGACAAATTAATCGTTTACCCAAAAGTTTATCCGATCGATAAAACACCGATTCCGGCTCAAAAGCCATTTGGCGAGTCACGCTCTGTCGGCCGTTTGTTTGAAGATCCGATGCGCACAATCGGAGTCCGTGAATGGCAAATGGGGGATCAGATGCGCCGCATCCACTGGGCAAAAACGGCCAAATATCAGGCACTGCACAGCCGGGTGTATGAACCGATTGAAGAAGAGCAGATTATGATCTTCTTGAATATCGCAACGCTGGCTCAGTTTTGGCACGGCACTTTTCCAGAGATGCAGGAGCGGGCGATACGGGTGGCAGCCAGCTTAGCCTACGATTTTTCGGAGCAGCGTTTGCCGGTGGGTTTAATCGCAAACGGCCGCTTGCCACAGAGCGATCAGCCGCTCAAACTGCTGCCCGGCCGATCACCCCAGCAGCTAGCGCTTACACTCGAACTTTTGGCCGGTGTTACCTCTTTTGCGACCTCGACCATCGGCAGCTTGATCAATGCAGAAGTCTCCCGAATTCCATGGGGGACAACGCTCGTCATCATCACCTGCATTACACACGAGGCGCTTTTAGCACAGCTTGAAGATGTAGCTGCGGCCGGCCGGGAGGTCGTCTTAATTTCTTTAGCCGAAAAGCCGCCCACAGAGCTGTTGCCCGGGATTACGGTCTACCACATCCCTGAATTTGATCTTGATGACACCACGGTTATTTCTCCGGAGAGGCACGTCGCATGATCCATTCAATTTCAGAGCGGTATTACCGGCCAACCCGAATTTTTGTCACCGGCATCGGTGCAGCAATGATCCTGCCGTGGGTCGTTCTGTTTAGCCGCAGAAACCTGCTCTCTAATCCTGTACTTCCGGCCAACAGTGGGGATGTCGGCCGACTAGAAGCGATTATCTCCGCCCCATGGCTGGTGCAATTTTTAGCCGTTTGGCTCTTTCTGTTGTTTTTGCGCTACCTGTTTGATTTTGCTAGCGATTGGTTAAACGACGACAACGAAGATCAATTTATTTGGCGCACCGTCATGCTGGCCCTGTTTGTGCTTTTGCTGCCGATCTTCAATCGAATCCTGCTCTACCCATATTTAACCGCCCCCCTGTTTGACCCAGCGCGGGGGATTTTAAACGCACTCTTTAATTTTACGCAGGGATGGCGACCAGAAAATGTGGTTCTCTTCTTTTATATAGCCAGTTGGGCATTTGCGATTTGGGTGTCGAGCAATGTGATGGGGGCCTTCGAGGTAGGGCGTCTGTTTGCAGTGGCACTCTTGTCAACCGCGCTGAGTGTTGGCTGGCTTGAAGGGCTAGGTGAACCGGCGTTTCTAGGCATATTTTTGCCATTTATCCTGTGCGGTTTGGGTGCATTAACTCTAAGCCTGGTTGATAGCAAAGTATCGCGCGGCTATCACAGCCCGGGTGGTCAATTTTCGTTAGGTACCTCGATTCAATTGGGGGGGATTACACTAATCTTTGCCCTGATTGCTGCCTGGTTAGGCACAGTCGTATCACCCAGCAGCTTGCGCGCCGTGCTATCAATTTTCCGGCCGGTGTGGCGTCTGATCGGCATCGTAGCAGGTTGGATTTGGCTCGTCGTGGAGCCGATTTTAGAGTATCTGTTTAATGCACTAGCCACCATCATCGCATCCCTCATGAGTCGCATCGACCTTTCAAGCTCGTTCGAAGGTGACGCAGGGCCAGCTGAAGAGACAACCGTCCCAGATGTTCAAGAAGTTTTCGCCAATTCGGCCGAACTTCGCTTTTTGGTGATCGGTCTTTTTGTTTTGCTTGGCCTATTTATCATGTGGGTCGCATTTAACCGCACCGTACTCAAGCGATACCGGAATGAGGCTCAACAAGAAATAGAAGAAACACAAACATCCGATTCAAACATTTTATCTAGTGCTTTTTCACAACTTCGATCATGGTTCGACACCTTGAGAGGTCTGGCTCCAAAATCACTTTTAGAACCGATCACGGTTGAAAACATCTATGCAAATGTATCACGGCTGGCCAGCAGACAAGGATATGAGCGAGCGGTAAGTCAAACGCCTGATCAATATCTGCCCGACCTTATCCAAGCGTTCCCAGACCATGCAGAGCCACTCACCGCGTTGACTCTAAGCTATATGGAAGTCTATTACGGCAATGCGGCGGTTTCGGATCAACAGCTCGAAACGTTAAAAGGGTACTATGCACGCATTTCTGATTCTGTTTCGCCAAACAAACCTGAAAACAGCGATGAGTAACCCACACGGCCGCCAAAAAACAATGCGCAATTCAACAGGTGCAACCAAACCAAATCCCCAGCTTGCCTGGACCCTGCTTGTGCTGATGA
The DNA here is from genome assembly GCA_020628815.1 of Chloroflexota bacterium. Classification (GTDB taxonomy): domain Bacteria; phylum Chloroflexota; class Anaerolineae; order Promineifilales; family Promineifilaceae; genus WTJY01. The sequence continues at coordinate 37,848 of JAHDEN010000020.1, forward strand.
TGTTGGTTTTTATTGGCGTTATGAGTTGGCTCAGTTTTACGCGCCATGATCTTTTCAATTCGACCGGCTTTGATTTAGCCATCAATGAACAGATTGTGTGGAACACGCTTAACGGCCGTTTTTTTGCGAGTTCGGTTGAAGTAGATAACTCTTTTGCGGATCATTTCCGGCCGCTTTTGGGGGCACTTGTCCCCTTTTATGCTCTGTTTCAGACTCCCAAAACATTGCTGGTGCTACAAACCATCGCCCTCGCTTCGGCCGCCATGCCCATTTATCTATTGGCACAACACAAACTGCATGACCGGTGGATGGCGCTCACATTTGCGGCCGTCTATCTGCTCTATCCAGCGCTCGGTTACATCACCCGCTTCGACTTTCATATCGAAGTGTTTGCCATCGCCCCATTTATCGCAGCCTTTTACATGCTCGAAACCGGCCGCTGGACAGCAGCATCTTGGTTTTTACTGATCCCCCTGCTAACCAAAGAAAATATGGGGTTCTTGGCAGCGGCGTTTGGGGTGTACGCCATCATCCGCTTTGGCAAATACAAATGGGGCAGCGCATGGCTAATTGCAGGATTGTTATTCACATTCCTGACCATTTTTTGGCTGATCCCCACTGTGCGGGGTGAAAGTGCAGACGCGATTTCCCGCTACGCTTGGCTGGGGGAAAATCCGGCCGCCATGTTGCAAAATCTGCTGTTTGATCCAGCATTGTGGTTCAAGCATGTATTTACCCAAGCAAACCTAATCTATGCGGTTCAGCTGTTGCTCCCGTTGGCATTTTTGCCGCTTGTAGGCTGGCGCGAACTGTTACTAGCTACCCCCATCTTGGGCATGAATTTGTTGGCCGATCATTTCTGCCAATCAACCATTTATTGCCACTATGCGGTTCCAATTCTTCCGTTTGTGTTCATCGCTGCAATTATGGGGTTTACCCGCTTACGCGATCAGCTAGCGACCAGCCAACCGGCCGCCCTATCCTACGGGACAATGGGAGCCTTAATGCTCGGGTCGCTGATCAGCCTGTGGCTGTGGCAACCGTTTCAAGAAGTGCCGATTTTACCTTCGGCATTTGAGCCGGTTGGAAATGCAGAAGTAGTCAAACAGGCGCTACAGGCGGTTCCGGCCGATGGGTCGCTATCGCTCGTAACAACCAATGATTACGCCCCCCATCTTGCTCAACGAGAAGAGCTGTACATTATCGGAATACCGACCCAGCGTGTGGCACCCATCGATCCAGACTTAGTGTTCTTAAACCTGTACGATCAGCAATATATTGTGTGTGATCAGTTTCGTGATTATGTAACTCAGTTAGATAAAGAAAGCTATGGGGTACTGTTTCGGACCGGCGGGCTGATTGTGATGCAAAAAGGGGGCGGCTCGCCTGAGCAGTTTATCGATTTTGTGGATAACTGGAATAACTGTGCGGGGTAGAGACTAAAATTTTTGATCCACAATAGGTATCAACTTAAGCCACTTTTCCAAGGGCTCAAGCCCTCGTTTAAGACAAGAAACCTGATCAATCAGGTTGAAATGTCCGCCAGAGCCCGATTTATCGGGCTTCCTATTTTAACCGCAGGATTGATCCTGTGAGATTAGGCAGGTTTTTGATCGATAAGCCTCCTAAGTTGATACATATGGGGCTAAATTTTTAATCAGCCATCAACCATGGGAGCCGAACCAAAACTTTTAACATGTCGATCGGCCGGTCTATTTGCAACAGCAGCAGGCCAAATCGCCTTGACGTTAGCAGGATGTTGTATAGGTTCAACACCTTGTCTGGGGTAATAAACTTTTCCAGCAAATGTCGGCGCAGTTTGCCCGGTTCTAGCTTTTGTCTAAGCGCATCAATCTCACTCGGCAGCTCACCAAACACCCCCGCCATGAGGTGTAAAAACAACCAAACGGCCGTTTTTGCCCGCATCCAAACCACTCGCTCATACACAACCTGCCAATCAATTTCTAACCGGTCGTTTAAGCGCAACACATCTACCATATTACGCAGCGTGTTGGGGTCATACTGATGGTTAACGGCGGTGTGAATGATCGTATGCAGGATTAAATCTTCGTTGCCCAAACGCCAAAAAGGGAGCTCCACTTCAACCCCGGCCGGCATTATATTCAGATCGGCCGGAACCTTGCGCTCCCAAATTTCATCCTCAATACGACGATTGGTAAGCCGCTGAACATGCCCTACAAAAATTTCGGTGTGTGCTTCGATCTGAACCCGATCCACCGTTGGTGAAACCATTTCGATTTGCCCTTCTTTGTTGGTTGGCGGCAGATCTGAAAAATACGATTTTATTTTGTCTGGCTTCTTGTACCTAAACTGCATTCCATGCAGAACCTTGTGTACATCAGCCATTTTTTCGCGCCGAACCAAGAAATCGACATCTGCTTTAAACCGTAAAAAAGGCTCGTCCCAAGCCAAGGGTGCAATGGCGCTCCCTTTTAGCAAAATGATTTCAGTTTCGGCCGGATTGAGTTGTTCGGCTACCTGCAAAAACAGCTTTTTCTGTACCGTATCACGATAGACGTTGGTGTAGTAAATCCCCTGCAGCGTCGCTTTTTCAGCGATAAAGTCGTCTCCCAATGCCTCGTACAGCGCTGCGCCCAATTTGGCCTTGACCAACCAGCCGGTCAAGTATGGCAACATGTCGGCCGGAACCAAATCGGTTTGGCTTTGCCCCGCCAAAATATTTAAAAGCTGTTGTTTAGCGACTTTCGAGTTGATCAGCATTATAAATTTCGAGCATCGCCTCTTCCCAACTCAACCCATCACGCTTTTCAAACTGCCAAAAGCGAACCCCAGGATAAAACGTACGCCAGTTCCGATCGGCCGGAACCGGCTCCCAGCCGTAATCACGCGCCAGTTCGGTTAAGCTAACATAGTAGCCGCTCGGAATTTCATCCTTCAAACGGCCCCCTTCATCATAATCTACCGGATTTTCCCCAAACCGTGATCTGAAATCCCACGGGAACTCGGTCAACGGCCGTCCCTGCGTCCCATCTTGGTTCTCGGCAAGGATAAAGACCTCCCAATAAGTTTGGTCTTGCGCATCCCGTCTTACGATTTCTAGAATGGGTGAAAACCCTAATGCCAATTCATTGTTGATATCAAATGCTCGCCCAGCCCGATGCCATGTCTCGTACCCTTCACCCGGCTGTGTAGCCGCATTGATCGGCACAAACATCCGCTCAATATCCCCCAACACATCAACACCGGTTTCAAATTCTACCCGCGAACGCAAGGCTAAAAAGGATTGGTCAACACTGTCACTCAGCAATGCCAGATCATCGTTCCTGATGACACGGCGCAGGGTGAAAGGTGCCGCTGGGTCGTTTTCTTCAACCACAGCCTCGTCAGCCTCCGGCTCTGCATCAGTTTCGCTCTCAGCCGAATCATCTGGCTCTGTTTCAGCAATTTCAATCGTTTCTGTAAACAGCGCAACGGCCGAAGTTTGATTGACATCGTTTAACCAACCGGCCGGTTCAGCGGCCAGGCTAACAACGCCCCAATCTGATCCATCAACTACCCCATCTTGCAAAAAGCTTTGTGGCACAATGCCAAAACTGTTTACCGCCCCGATCTGTATCACACCCTGGTTTTGAACATCTGAGCTCCAGACCAAGCTATCACCGGCCGGTGACCATGCGGGGTGTACCCCTTGCCCGACCAACACGGCTGAAAGTTGATCACGGCCTGCACTCAAATCACCCATCATTACTTGATTGACGCTGTCCCCCTGCGCACGGCCGCTCCATGTCAAGCGGGCACTGTCCCAATCAAATTGTGGATTGGTTTCATCAATATCGGCCGATTGCGTCAAATTAACCGCGCGGCTATCCCCCACAGAATCTAAGGACATCAACCAAATATCAAATTGATTGTCACGCATTCCGCTCCAGGCGATCTCCCGGCCGTCGGGCGACCAGTCTGGCCCCATATCGGGCCCATCATTTTCTGTTAGACGGATCGGATCTTGGCTCCCATCTACCCGAATAATGTAGATGTCTAAATTTTTGTTTTGATACGACTCATAAACCAACCACTCCCCGTCCGGCGACCAGCCTGGTTGTCCATCATATCCGGCTTGGGTTGTAATTTGCTGAATTTCACCGCTTTGCAGCTCTAAAACATAAATATCGTCGTTGCCGCTACGGGCAGATGCAAATGCGATCTTGCGCCCATCGGGGGACCAAGCAGGTGCTTCATCAACCGCGCTGTCATTGGTCAGCCGAATCTGTTCGCTTTGCCCAATGGTGAGCGCGTACAAGTCGGTATTCCCATTCTGGTGCAGGGCATAAACAATTGAGCCACCGGCCGCCAATGGGTCAACGGCCATGCGTGGCTGTAGCTCGATAATAATTTCAGTTGGGGTGGGGACCGGAGTTGCCGGTGGGGTCGCTGTCGGTTGCAGTGTAGGGAGTGGGGTTGCGGTCGGCTCAGTTACGCTGGCCGCTTCTTGAGCTGGGGTTTGGGCTGGTGCATCTTGCTCCGGCCGAACTTGGAGCAGGTAAACAACGGTCAACGTCAAAATAGCCACACTGCTCAACGCGGTTAGTGTCACCAAGCGACTAAATCCTTTTGAAACCTGTTCTTCAGGCTCTTGGTCGTTTCTGGGGATGGCAAACGCCACGTGTGCGTTTTGCGGTGGGGAACGCCTGGCCAACATCGTACGCAGGCGTGCTCTGCGTACCGCCATGTTTGACCGTCTGCGCCGCTTGTTGAGTTTACGCTTGCGGCCGCTCGCAAAAAGAATGCTCCCCAGCTTTTGAAACACCCACCAGATCGGGTAAAACAAAAATCCCAGCCATCTTAACGGGGGAAACCGTCGGCCGAGATAGGTTAGGCGAGATTGAATATTCGTTTTACGTTCAGGGGAGGCCTCAGGCGGCCGGTCAGCGGAATCAACCATCACCAAATCAGTGTAGCAGAATCACAACATTATGTCATGTAAACCCGGTCTCTTTTCACCCACTTATCCCACCCCACTTAGGCAAAAAAAAAGACCCCGCTTTTGGCGAGGTCTTAAGGGAATAAAATAAATAAATGTTGAATAAAAACTAACTGTCTAAATAATAATAAAAAGCCTAGCTCAATGTCAAGGGCTTAAGTCTGGCCGCAAGTCTTTTCAAAGTGCTAAACCGTATCGGCTTAATTAAAACCAAATCCGCTTTGCTCTCTACGTGGCTACCCAGCCTGGCATCGGCCGTAGCAAGGATAATTCGCGTGTCTTTAAAAGCTGGATTTTCTCGAATCGTATCGATGATTTCGTCTCCCATGACCAGAGGTAGATGCAAGTCAAGCAGCAACAGGTTGGGGGTAAAATCTTCTAATCGATTTAACGCATCCTGTCCATTTGCAAAGACTTCGACCGAGTACCCGGCCATGTTAATCGCCTTTCGGAAAATTGTAGAGAGCGTCTCTTCGTCCTCAACAATGATCGCGTGTGGCACCATGGGTTCATTGTGTTCAATTATGTTTGTCATAGGTCGTTCCATAAGTCTGACTATCTATCAAAAACATTCTTTTCTCTACTTCAAATCAGCTTCGTCTAACCGTATTCAATTTGCCACACCTACCTAAACGTAAAAATCAGATAAATGTTCCAAATTTTTAAAAATAATAAAAAATAATTAATACGGTATTAAGAAGTAACTCGATGAGAGTGTTGAATGTCTGAATTAAGAGGAACGGTTACGTTTGGTAAACGTAGTGGAAACTTCACCTTAAATATACTGCCCTTCTCCGGTGCGCTCTCTACTGTGACCTCTCCATTCATCAGTTCTACAAGTTGTTTTACAATCGCTAACCCCAAGCCAAATCCATTTTTAGAGCTCTGATAATTCTGAATAACCCCTTGATGGAAATGGTCGAATATTTTTTCCTGAACTTCATACGGAATCCCAATCCCAGTGTCCCTAACAGAGATTGACCATGATTTCGCAGTTTCTAGCTTAATCGCTACATCTACATTGCCAGAATCGGTGTACTTAATCGCATTTTCAATCAGATTGTTCAAAATCTGATTCAGGCGATCGATGTCACCTTTCAAAATTTTTGGGAAAGAAGAATCGAGAAACACTCTCAAATTCAACCCTTTCTTTAAAGCAGATCGACGCATATCTCGTTCGATGCGATCGATTAAACTTTGCATTTCAAACGACACGTTGGTGAGCAACAGCTTGCCCATATCCAAGCGAGAAATATCTAAAAGATCATTTACTAACGTGATCAAATATTCGCTCGACTGCAATATTTGAGAGATGACCATCCCTTGGTCCCCCTCTAACTTGCCATACACACCCATGTCTAACATTTCGGTAAATCCGATAATAGACGAAAGCGGCGTACGCAGTTCGTGACTAACCTTTGCCAAAAGCTCAGATTTAAACGTGTTGGCATACTGCGCTTCGTCACGTGCAGATTCAAGATCTCGCTGAGCTTTTTCTTTTTGCAGCAACTCTCGTTTTAAATTTTTATAGAGAACCGCATTCTCTAATGCACGGCCGGCCGCGGCCGCGATTTTTTGTACAAGATCAACGTCCGCATCTGCAAAATACCGTGGCTGGTTCGCATTTAATCCCAGCGTACCAACCACTTTGCTGCGCACTAAAATCGGCACAATCATGAGAGAGATCGTCCCCCGCTGCAGATCAAACTCTTGTAAATCCGCCTCAGCAAGTTCTTGCTTGCCATTGCGATAAAGGGTTTTATGGGTGTTAAACACCTCGTTTCGCGTTTTGGTATCGTTAACCGTAATCACTTGCCCCATCGCAGATGGTCCACCGTCTGCGATAAATTCAGCCACAATTTTCATTTTGTTAGATGGTTTTTCTACCAATGCAAAGGCAGCGTGCGGCAAGTCGAGGTATTTGCATAATTCCGTGCACAAGGTTTTCAAGATGACGTTCACATCGAGGGTCGATGTGAGTGCCTCGATAATCTTGTTCAGCAACAGGGTTTCTTCAAGCTGATGGGTCAGCTCAGTTTGAACATCAAGCGCGGCCGAAATATCTCTGAAAACTAAAACGGCACCAGCAAACTGACCGCGATGGGTAATCGCCGTCAGTGAAAACGATACATTCAGGATATGGCCTTTACGGCTCCTAAATATCGCTTCTGGAAAATCCAATTCGCTATGGCGTTGTAGTTTACGAAAGAGTTTTTGGGTCGGCGATAACGGGCCAGAATCAAGCGGATAAATAGCATCTAGCACATATTCACCGCTCAGCTCTTCTTGATTCCAACCCAGCATTTTTTCCGCCACCGGGTTCATCAGTAAAAGCTGGCCGTCTTTATTGAGGGTGCATAAGCCGTCGCCCATCGTTTCAAAAACTGTGCCAAGCAAGTCACGATTATCTGTTCCTGGCAGCAGTTTAGTCTCTATCCGTTTTGATAGATTTTGGGCATTTGTGTGTAAATCTTGATTCTTTACATCTGCCAATTCGTATGTTTCGCTCAGCGTTGACATCAGTTGAGCCCATTGCTCCCGGCTGGGGGGGGCTGTGGGGTCGATGTTTAAGCCTGTGAGCTGTTTGGAAAGTAATTGATGAATCGCCACGATAGCTACTCAACAGCAGGTAATTTTACGGCACAGGTACCCGCCGTTTTTAATGAATGCAATGAATCCGCCAATCAAGGAAGGGTATGAAAATAAATAAATAATCCTTGACTCCATCGGGGAACAACTCAGTTATGTCCTGCGATGTATGTCCAGTTTGCTTACGCATTCATACGGGCAACCTTACGAAGCATTCTATCGGTACCTATTTCCTAGCGTGTTGTTTAAGCCGCATTAATAGAGTAGCCAAAAGCTCTCTCTAACTGTGCTCTGATTATCGATTGTGATTGTTTTCTCTGGGAGAGAGGGTTTAAGCGAGCCGAAATTGGATCGTTATTTTGAGGGATTCGGCCTGTTTTTTGATTAGCCGTTGATAAGACTCTGTCTCTGACCCTGTTGTAAAGGGGCCTAAGTTCATGAGCAGTGCGGTTTCTCCATCTCGGTAATAGGCTTCTCGTCGGCCGGCGATTTTGAATTGGTATTTTTGGTACAGGCTAATGGCCGGTTTATTGGATTCACGCACTTCCAGATATCCGGCCGTGCATCCCAAATCAACTCCATTGCTCAGAGCCACGTTCAAAAGCAGTTCCCCCAGCCCCCTTTTTCGGTGCGATGGTGCTACGACAATATTTTGGATCTGTATTTCACCCGCCACAAACCACGGAATCACGTAACCAATAACCTGAGCCTCTTCCAACAAAACCTTCCCGTGGCTATTGGAATTATTCAGCTCATCCCCAAATTGCTTTTCGCTCCACGGGGTCGGCCGACTAACAGCTTCGATCTGGGTTATCGCAGGCACATCTTCAACTTTTAGCGGCCGAATGTGGAACATATAATTTGGATGAGGCTCCGGTTAGATAATCGGTTTCGGCCGGTATTGTAACGCCTCTGCTCACTAGCCCTGCATATGGAGTAAATAGATGCGGGTATTTATAGTGGATTTAATAATGATAATTCCCTTCCCCTCTCACAGCCACAACCCGATGAACTAACATTTCACAAATATATATTTAACAAGAAATAATCCTTGATTCGTCATCCTTGAGGATTAACCTTGGCAAGCATTTTTTTAAATATCTGCCTCATATTCTTCGATCCAAGTTCTTGGGTTTAGTCGATCCCTATCTGACAATCCTCGGATCACATCGACAGGAATAATATAATACGTCCCATTATCCTCAGAATCGATAAATTGAAACGTCACGCTCTCCCAACTTCCACCTGTATCCTGCAATGTTCCAAGTGCAATTGGTACGCTAAAAGAATCGAGAGAAACCCCTTCAGAAAAACCTAAAAACACACTTTCAGGGTCAAATGACATAAAACTTACCTCGCCATCTGTGTAGTTAAAAAAGAATTCTCTGGACTCCTCTAATGTTCTGGAGTAGCTTGCAGTTGGTGTTTCCGTGCTGGTCCAATCCATTGTTGGTCGTGGGGTATTGGTTGGTTCAGTTGTTGCTGTTGGCCCTGGGATGTTGGTTGGTTCAGTCGTTGCTGTTGGCTGTGGGGTGTTGGTTGGTTCAGTCGTTGCTGTTGGTTCTGGAGTTTTGGTTAGTTCTGGGGTATTTGCTAAGGATGTTTCGACCTCTGAAAAAGTTTCGGTTGTATTGCTAGCTACTTCTGTTTGTTGTGGTTCGACATCTGCAATTAGTGCAACTGGAATTAAGCACAAGCTGCAAGCGAATGGAAGTCCAAAAAAAAACGTTAACAGTAGCCGCCAGATACGAAACGGCTGAATTCCTAAAATTGACAAAATTTTGTTCATTGTGTTCTCTATTGAAATGGCTATTTTTTAGTTTGTTTGAAATTTAGAAATCATTCCACTATATGATTCATATGATTAAGCACCTAAATAATCGGTTTCGGCCGGTATTGTAACGCCTCTGCCAAATGTTGGGTCGTGATCTGATCCTCACCGGCCAAATCAGCAATTGTCCTCCCCAATTTTAAGATGCGGTGAAACGAGCGGGCGCTCAGGTTCATTTGGGCCATCGCACTTTGCATCAGTCGGGTCCCTTGATCATCCAATTTACACTGATCACGCACTTCACCCGGCCCCAAGTCTGCATTGCACTGGAACATCGTATCTTTCAACCGCTCCGTTTGTCGTTGACGGGCCGTCTCAACCCGCTCACGCACAGCGGCTGAGGGCTCAGCTTTGATGTCACTATTCAGCTTTTCAAACTCAATGCGCGGCACATCGATATGAATATCAATCCGGTCCATGAGCGGGCCAGAGATCCGTTTACGGTAGCGGGTGATCATGCTGTTTGAGCAAGAGCAGGCGTGTTTGGGGTCGCCGTAATAGCCACACGGACATGGGTTTTGGGCAGCCACCAGCATAAAGTTGGCCGGAAAGGTTATCGTCCCGTTTGCACGAGAAATCGAGACTTCGCGCGGTAACCCTTCAAGCGGCTGACGCAGCACTTCGATGAGTTTGGTTCCAAATTCAGGCAACTCGTCCAAAAACAAAACCCCACGATGGGCCAGTGAGACTTCACCCGGCCGGGGCCAAACGCCGCCACCCACTAAACCGGCATAGCTAACCGTATGATGGGGTGCGCGAAACGGCCGTTCGAGCACCAGCGGCCGGTCGGCCGGGAGCTCACCTGCAACAGAATAAACCTTGGTTACGTCCAACGCCTCATCAACCGACATGCGGGGCAAAATGCTGGGAATCGATTTTGAGATAAGCGTTTTACCCGTCCCTGGAGGACCGGTTAAAAGGATGTTATGCCCACCGGCCGCGGCCACCTCCATCCCCCGTTTAACATGCTCTTGCCCCATAATGTCAGCGAAGTCGGCCGCATAATTCGCAGAGCCTGCAAATGCTGCTTCAACTTCCACCTTCACCGGCTCCACCGGACTCATGCCGGTCAAATGCCCCGTTAGCTGGGCCAATGATTCAACCGGAATAACATCCACATCTGGCACCAAGGCAGCTTCTTGTGCATTCATTTTCGGGACAAACAGCCGTTTTAACCCTTTATCTCTGGCCAAAGCCGCCATCAGCAACACGCCCTTTACCGGCCGTAATGAACCGTCTAACGACAATTCCCCGATAAAAATGCTGTCTTCGATTTGCCCATGCCAAATTTGTCGCGATGCGGCCAAAATACCCACAGCAATCGGCAGGTCATAGGCTGGCCCTTCTTTGCGCACGTCGGCCGGGGCAAGGTTAACGGTCAATCTTTTGGTGGCGGGATAGCTTAGACCGCTATTTTTGATGGCCGCCTGAACACGATCACGGCTTTCACGCACAACCGCATCCGGCAACCCAACAATGGTTACCCCCGGCATCCCATTGGCAAGGTCAACTTCAACATGGATCATTTCAGCCTGTAGGCCGACAGTGGCACAGCTCAAAACTTGTGCAAGCATGGTCTCGACTCCTTGAGTTCGATGATAGGTTTATTTTGTTTGTTGATGTAAGGCGCAGAGAGGCTCAATTTCTCCCTGGATACAGCGCCCAGATTATAGGTCTACCAGAGAAGATGGGCAATAAAATGACAAAATTTAAGTGGCTAATTTAAACGGCTTTAGAACACCAGCAAGCTGGTGTCCGCTTGCTCATTTTTACCGTTTTGCCAGTGCCGCCACCTCGTCAGCAATATCCCCCCAGCGCGGCCGGGGCAGGTTGTGTCCCATATCGTCATAAATGACCAAGCGTGCCCCGGGTATTGCAGCGGCCGTCGCTTTGCCCCCCATGGGTGGGATGAGAGGGTCTACTCCCCCATGGATAACCAAGGTCGGCATTTGCAGCTGTCCCAACAGCTCCGTGCGATCACCCGAGGCTGCGGCCGCCATCATTTGATACGACCAGCCGTCTGGATGGTAGCAGCGGTCAAACGAACGTTGCAAAATTTTGCGCTGGTAAACAGGATCAAAATGCGGCCCGCTCGTTACCCGATACCCCTCAACCTGAATATCGACATAGGTGCTGGGGTCGCTCATATCCATTGTCAGCGAGGCGCTAACCGCTTCATCACGGCCATCGTCTTCTTCGGCATCGGCCCCATCTTCATCTTCTTTATTTTCTTTCGGCAATGCGGAAGAACGGCTGGGGGCAGACATGATAGACGTGAGGGTCTTAACCCGGCCGGGATGCTCGATAGCAACTGTTTGGGCAATCATCCCCCCTAACGAAGTCCCGACAACATGAGCTTGAGCCACCCCCACCGAATCTAAAACCGCCACAAGATCGGCCGCCATATCTGACAAATTATACGGAGCTTGAAAATCAGGCATCTGCATAATTTCTTCAACCGATGGTGGAACTCCGGGGGTTTTATGGCTTAGCCCCACATCACGATTATCAAAACGAATAATATGAAAACCACGGCCGATAAACTCCTGACACAGCTCGTCGGTCCAATAGACCAGTTGGCTGCCTAACCCGGAGATAAAAATGATCGAATCGTTGCTAGGATCACCCAATGTTTCATATGCGATTTTCACACCGTTGTTGTCTGTAAAACCTGATTTCATGATGCCTCGTAGAAAGAAATTTGATGGCCGATTTTAAGCCTAGTTGAGATTGACGCAAGGCGTAGATCTAACCTGATTAATCAGGTTTATCCGCTTAGCCGAGGGCTTCAGCCCTTAGGCTGGGGTAAAAAAAACAGCCCCTGCCGAAAATCGACAGGGGCTGAGTGTTTCAGTATTTTGTATCGATTACCAGTAGCTGATCACTGGCAACTGGACACTAGCTTATCCACCACAGCCTTGGGTGATACCGATATCAGCCCAATTTACTGTAAATGAATAAGCCGCAGGTACATCTAGAACACAAGGAGTCGTAGCTCGGAAGCCTTGACCATGATATGGAATCATTGCGCCACCTTCGAGCCAGATTAACTCTTGAGCCGCTTGGTAAGCCGCTTTACGAGCCTCAAAGTCTAACTCATTGCGTGCTGTGTCAAGCTGTGCATCAAATGCTTCATTAGCTTGGAAAGTTTCGTTCCAAACAGCACCTGAGCGGAACGCTTCGTTCAAGATCTGGTCGGCCGGACGTTCACCCCAGCAAGTTGCTACAAATGGTTCAACCATCCAAGCGTCGGTCCAGAAACCGTCAGAAGGAACCACTTTAATTTCGATGTTTACACCGATAGCAGCCAACTGTTGTTGATAAACTTCTGCCAATGGGGTCCAGTCTGAACAAACATCAGAGATAAATAATTCAAATGTCTCGCCACCGTAGCCAGCTTCAGCCAATAATTCTTGAGCTAGCTCTGGGTTTGGTGAACAGTCTGGGTCATAACGATATTGGTCATCTGGTTTTACAGGTGTGTCACAAGCAACAACTCCAGCACCACCAAGCGCAACATCAACCATTTCTTGACGGTCAGCCACAACGCGCAATGCACGACGCAATGGAAGATTATTGAATGGTTCAATATCAGTACGCATTACAAATGCTGACCAACCACCAGTTGGGAAGTCAATCACATTGAAACCACCTTGAGCTTCAACAACTTCAGCCTGTGGAAGAGTCATGTCGATCCAGTCTAGCTGACCAGACAGGAATGCTTGAACTTGTGCTTCTGCGTCAGCGATACCGATAACCTCAACCATTCCCATTCCCGGAGGGCCACCCCAGTAATCGTCGTTCGCTTCTAAAACAGTGGTTCCTTCAACGTCTAGGGTAACTAGTTTGTATGCACCCGTTCCGATTCCGCTTTCAGCGATCGTATCTGCACTACCTTCTGGAATGATTTTCGCGCGATAGTCCATCGTCAAAAGTGGGAAGTCAGCGTGTGATTGATTCAGATTAAGAACAATCGTGTGATCGTCTGGTGTTTCCACGCTTTCGATCAAAGCCAATCCACCAGCCAAAGTAGATGTTTCACCTTGCCAATGCTCAATTGAATAAGCAACGTCAGCAGAGGTCATGTCTGAACCATCATGGAACTTAACACCTTGACGCAGGTTGAAGGTCCATACATCGGCAGTATCATTTGCGCTCCAGCTTTGAGCTAAAATCGGTTTTGGCTTCCCATCTGGGCCAGTAGTAGAAAGGCCGTCATAGATCATGGTAATTACTGGGAACAAGCGTCCTGTATCAACAGGGTTCAAGTTTTCAGTTCCACCCCAAGCAAGGTCATGAGCCATACGGAAGGTTCCGCGATTGCCAAGTTCTTTTTCAACTTCTACTTCAACAATCTTTTCAACTTCTACCTCTTTTTCAACTTCAACAATTTTTTCGACTTCGACTTCTTTGATGACTTCGACTTCTTTTTCGACTTCGACTTCAACAATCTTTTCAACTTCAACAACTTGAGGCTGGCAAGCAACCGCAACAAGTGCCAAAATCGAAATCATGACGAACAATCCAATTCTCTTCATTCAAATTTCTCCTTTCTTTTTTGGGTGAATGGGTTACGGGTAACAAACCTTTGTTACGGGTAACATTTATACGGATTACAGGGCAATTTCAATGTGAACTGCGAGCCTC
>JAHDEN010000202.1 GCA_020628815.1 Chloroflexota bacterium
ACTGCCATCTGCCATCCCTTTTTGAATCATGCCCCGATACGCTTCAACGCCCGCTTTTTTCAGACCTTCAATCATCTCGTCTTTAAACGGGAGCGCTCCATAAAACGCACGATGGGCCACTTCGGCCAGCCGTGGGTGGGCCAAACTGTGACCCACTTGAAGGGTGAATGTGCTGCGCAGCATGTCAAAAAAGCCGCTGTCGAGAGCCGGCCGTTCAATCCCTGCAACTAACGCCTGCTTTTCTTCCAGACCCAACTGAATCAGGTACAGAAGCAGATCCTTTTTGTCTTCAAAGTACTGGTAAAAACTGCCTTTGGCGATTCCGGCCGTTTTGCACACCCGGGAGATCGAGGCGGTGGGATAGTCGTGATCCGCAAACTCATTAATGGCTGCGACGAGAAAAGTTTCTCGCTTGTCTGGAGGTAGATTGAAATAGGTTTGTTTTGGCATAACGTGTGACCGGTCGGTCATATGACCGACCGGTCACAATGTAGCAGATGTTTTTGTGGGTGTCAAGATTCTTCTGTTTTAGGGTCGTTTTTGTGGCCCTGAATTATTGTATATGGGGCGTAATATCCTATTTTTGAACCGGGGGTTGAACGTTAAACTATTGGAGATAAAAATAAACTGGGTAAAAAACTATGCAAAGCACAATTAATGGCCGTTACACCCTAAAAGGGGTCGTTGGCAGCGGGGGGATGGGGATTGTTCATGAAGCGCTTGATCGCTTAACGGGAAGAGTTGTCGCCTTTAAACAAGTGCGGCTCAGCACTGATCCGACCTACATCGATCCATCGGATACTGAATCGATACTTAAGTCTCTGCGGATGTTGCATGCTAAAGAGTTTCAGATTTTGGCCGGTCTGCGTCACCCGAACATTATTAGTGTTTTGGATTATGGGTTTGACGAAGCGCAGCAACCCTTCTTCACAATGACCTATCTGCCAGATGGACAAACGATTCTTGAAGCTGGGGAACCGATGAGCTTTGATCAAAAAATCGACCTGATCGAGCAGCTGCTTCAAGGGTTGGCCTACCTGCATCGTCGTGGGATATTGCATCGAGACATTAAGCCTGAAAATGTGCTGGTGGCCAACGGCGTTCTACGCCTGTTGGATTTTGGGTTGAGCCATCGGGCCGATGAGTTTGGCACAACGGGGGGATCCCCTTTGTTTATGGCCCCTGAAGTTGCTGAAGGTGAGGAGCCATCTACCTCTTCAGATTTATATTCTGTGGGGATGCTTATCTACCAGCTGCTTGTTGGGCACCATCCCTTGAAAATGAAACAGATCAGTTTGGGGCAGGATTTGTTGACGTTTGAGCCAGACTGGCAGCCGATTGATAGTCGCTTACGGCCGATCATGCAGCGGCTGATGGCCAAACGTCCGGCTGAACGGTATCAGTCGGCCGGACCGATATTGCTGGAAATGGCACAAGCGCTTGAGCGGCCTCCGGTTCAAGAGTCTGAAGAAATTCGAGAAAGCTATTTGCAGGCGGCAACGTTTGTCGGCCGAGAGCAAGAATTAGCCCAGCTGCAAGAGCCTATTTCTGATTTAGATAGAGAAAAAGGGCGTTTGTTTCTCCTTGGTGGAGAAAGCGGTGTCGGTAAAAGCCGCCTGTTAGACGAGCTGCGTTCGAGCGCACTTGTTGCCGGTTGGCACGTTGTGGTGGGGCAAGAAGTTGCGACTGGTGGAGCCCCATATCAGCTATGGCAGGATGTTATTCTGCGCTTGTGCCTAAATGTGGAGCTAAGCGATTTAGAAGCAGGGGTGCTGCAGGATGTGGTGCCATCTCTCGGCCGCATTTTGGAGCGAGACATTGCTAGCCCACCAAGCCTAGACGGCCTCGAAAGAGAGCATCGCTTTGTTCTAACTTTAATTTCAATCTTGCAGCGTCAGCCCCGGCCGACGCTGATTGTTCTCGAGGATTTGCACTGGTCCGAGGAAAGCTTAGCACCGCTCAACCAAATGCTAAACGTGCTGGATCAATTGGCCAACACAATGGTTGTGGGCAGCTATAGACACGATGAGCGACCCAATCTACCTGACACACTTCCTGGATCAGATCAAATTATCCTCAATCGGTTAAATGATGCTGAAATCGCCCAGTTAAGTATGGCGATCTTGGGCGACGGTGGAAGCCAAGTTCAGATGCTGGATTTGCTAACAAAAGAGACTGAGGGAAACACCTTTTTCATTGTCGAGGTGATGCGGGCGTGGGCCGAAGAGGCTGGTCAATTAGATGAAATTGGACGGACTGAGCTGCCGACACAAGTATTTACCGCCGGTATAGAAGAGCTACTGCAGCGGCGCATCAACAAGGTGGATGCGGCCGATCGACCTTTATTGCAATTGGCGGCCGTCGCTGGGCGCCAGCTAGATGCCTCATTGTTAAATGGATTGGGTGGTATGGATGATGCCGATGCTTGGCTACAACGAGTTTCCCAATCGGCCGTCATTATGGTCAGGGACGGCCGTTGGCTGTTTAGCCACGATAAATTGCGCCAGGCAACGATGGCTCAGCTTAATCCAGATCAACTCAAAGAGGCACACAGGCAAGTCGCACTGCAAATAGAAGCAATATATCCGGAAGAAGATCAGTATAACGGCGCATTGCTGACCCATTGGAAGGCGGCCGGAGATCTGGAAAAAGAGCTAGATTATTTGATACCGGTTGCTGATCAGGTGATCGAAGTGGTTAGTGATTATTCTCAAGGGTACGAACTACTTGCTCGAGGACTATCGCTGGTTTCTGATGCGGACCCTCGTCGGATACTGCTGCTAAACAGCCAGGCTAGCCTGTGCACGCACGATTCAAAGTTTAAAGAAGGAGAAGCGATTGCAAATGAGGTTCTTGATCTGGCAAAAGCGATTGATGATTGGGAAGGGCAAGCTACAAGCCTGAACACGTTGGGGGTTATTCACCGTGAAAGAAGCCAGTATAGTCAAGCCCGCGAATGTTTTAAGCAAGCGCTGGTGATCGGTCAGCAACAGGACGATATCGTCAACATGGCGCAAAGTATGTTGCAACTAGGCGTTGTGGCTGAATTTCAGAAAAACTATGAAACGGCCGAAGATTATTTCAAACAAACCTTGTCTTTGTATCAGCTGATGAATGATCAGATCGGGATTTCACGCTGCTACTTTTACTTGGGCATGTTGGCGGCCCAGTATCACAATAATTTTGAGAAAAGCTTGGACTATTCCCAGCAGAGCCTCGAAATTTTTAAAGCGGTTGGGAATCATCGCAGCATTTCAAAATCTTACACCTCTATGGGGATCGATTACGCCTCTACCGGCCGGTATGATACGGCCCGCGACCTGTTTGAAAAGAGCATGGTCATTAAAGAATCAATCGGAGACAAGGCCGGAATCGCCCACACCTATCTTGTTTTAGGTGAGGCCTATTTCTTTGAGGGGAAAGCGTTTGAAAAAGCCCTTTATTTCGCCAAAAAATCGTTGGACCTCTACTTTGAAATCGATATCATGGCTGTTATCGGAATTGATTACGGCTATATCGTTCTAAGTCACCTTGCTCTGGGGAACACAGAAGAAGCGCTCGAACATGCTTTGGATCACTTTAGGCTCCAATCAACGATGGAGCTGGATAAATCGAACGGATTGGTTCATGTGGGGGTCGCAAAAATTCTGGAACAGCTTCAAAATTCAGCATCGGCTGATCCCAAGATGCAGTCAAAAATCAACCAAATTGCCGGGTTTACTCAGCTAGAAAGTACGCCGCAGGCTTATATCAAAGAAGCTGTTCGGGTTTCTACAATTGCGCAAATTCGGATGGTGGTGTTGATTGAATGCGGGCTCTTGGCGATGCAAATTGGACAGCTGGAGGATGCCTCTGCCTATTTGACCGAAGCGCTTGAGAAAGCCCATCTGGTAAACAACCAGCATAAGGTCGACCAAATTGAGCAGATTCTGCAAGCGATGCTGGAGCCGGTTTAAGAACTAAATTTTGCGCACACGCCATATCCGCGGAGGCGGGTATCTAGTGCTAGATTTAGATTTGGCGCTGGATTCCTGTCCCTGTCTGCACAGGGATGACACGCGGGAACGACTGGTATCAACCGAATCTGACAATAGTATAGCGAGAATATATCAAGGGACCCAACTGGTGAAGTAGGCCCATTCCTTGGCCGAGTGCCAAATAATGTCGTAGACAGGATCTTTGATGTCGTAGTAAGCGTCCCAATCGGTTGGATGATAGCGGGCTAATTCTCGTTTGATATGTTCGATTGTGGCGGCCGTTAGTGGGTGTGTACGCAAATAATCCCTAAAAAGCAGGGCGTACCGCTGATTATGATTCCCATCGATCCGAATGTGGATGTTGGCTTCCCGCTCTCTCGGCCGATTTTTAAACATTAGCTTGCGCCACAGGTCAGGATTGGGATCTCCCCCCGGTGGGACGTGGTCGCTTAGATGGGGCTTTTGCACGTAACCGGCCGCGCCCATTTTCTCAACGATTTCATCTGCTAACTCCGCTACCGTAATCTGCACATCGATGATGTCTTTGGCCCCCAGCCTTGGCACGCTGGTCGAACCTATGTGGTCGATGCGGAGAGCAAGTTCACCAAGCACGGCCGCCAAGTCAGCGCTAATCGATTCAAACTGATTGGGCCAGTCTGGGTTGTATTCTTCGATGACGATCATGTGTGCAAAAGACCAGTCAGGTTTCTAAAACCTGACTGGTCTAACCGAACTAAGAGATATTCCGCATCTTGTCGTAGGCTTCTTTGATGCCAGATTTAAACTGCCCATCTTTCGTCTTAATCCCAGAGTTTTCGCTGTAATCGCTCCAGGCAAACCAAATGACAACCGGCACCTGTTTGGCATGCTGGGTTTCTAGCAGCTCAATCGTTTCATTCATGAACGTAGAAATATCAGGATACCGATTGGGCGGGAAGACGTGCTGATGGCCGGGGACTCCGATTTCGGTGAGCCAAATGGGGAGTTTCGGGAACGCTGTTTCAAATGGGCGAAACGCATCTGACAAACTGCCAAACGGCACAAAGTCGAACGTGCTTTTCGCATGGCGGCCGTAGGGATGATAGGCCAGCGCGTCGACCGGAAGCGGCTTGCGCAAGGTTTGCTGCACCTTTTTCAGATAGTTGACCGCATTCACCGGGCCGGTTTTCATGCCGCTGGCAACGATGGTCGCTTTGGGGTCTACGGCACGGATCGCTTTGGCGGCCGACTGCAAAATAATCGCATATTTTTCAGGCGGTATGCCGATGGCTGATGGGTTGTAATTGCCCGCATCATCTCCCCATTCGCTGTCTGTTTCGTTGAAGATTTGGTACGCCACCATATCCTTGAACTCTGCACACGCATTGGCGACTTCGGCGCACTCACGCGCATACTCGGCCGCATATGCACCCCAGCCTCCGTTGTCCCATGGGCCTCGGCCCCAATAAGCATCTTGGTGCAACACGATCAGCGTTTTAACACCTGCATCCGCGTAAGATTTAATCAGCTGCCGATACCGTTTAACAAACGCCTCTTTGCCACTGCGCCGATTGCGGCTAGCCCAGTACGCATAACGGACCCAGCCCAACCCTCTTTGATTATCGATGTCAACGTCTCTCGAATCGATCTCACGGGGATCTCCGTTGTCTAAATTCGGGTTGATATTCATCCCAAAAGAGACTTGTACCTTTTTGGGATGGTTCATGATCGGGATAAAGGTCTGGTGCGGATTGCCGAACGGGGTTCCCGGATCAGGCGTTGGTGTTGGGTCTGGGGGATCGACTACCGGAGGTGGTGGTGGTGTTGGAACGGGTGTTGGTGTGGGGGTAAAGGTGGCATCGGCCGAAAATTCACCAGAGATCCAGCGGATTTTGCCAAAATATTCGCCGTCCGGGTTTTGCATTTGCCAGTGGGTGGCCACAACCCCATCCACATTAGGGGCAGATAGGTCAATGGTGACGGTTACCGTTTCGCCCGGCCGGACAGTTCCTTTGTTGCCGACCTCATCCAGTTTATAAACCGTTTTGGCTGCGAACTGCCCCGTTGCCATTCCGCCGGTATGGTCGGGCGTGCGTGGCAAATGGGCGATCTGATAGGCATCATCCCAAGTGGTTGTGCCGGTGTTCAAGAAGGTCCAAATCGCTTTGAAAGGCTCACCCGGTTTAAACACCACTTGAGTCACATCTGGATCAGAGGCAAATCCGGCCGCTTCTGAATCATCGATTTGTATATCATCACTTTCTACCATCCCCATCCCTTCAGAATGTGGAGCCAGCGATTCGTACTCAGGGGCTTCGATCAACTCTTCTTCAAATTCAAACGCCTCTAGTTTTGGCGGTAGCCCAACCGGTTCGGTTAGATGGGCGGAGCCGGTGCCAAACAGCGGTACACGCAGCCACTGCCCCGCATTGGCCCACTCAAACGCCAAGCGGTTATAGGCTTTGATCGCCTTCCATTTGTCTTGACGGCTGTAATAAATGGCGGAAATGGCTGAGAGCGTTTGCCCTGCGGCCACTTGGTGGCTCGCATATTCACGGCCGAAACTGCCCAGATGATCAAACCAAATTTGTACTTCGCCCCCGTTGTCCCAATCAACCGTGCGGCCGTGCCACGCTGCCAGCGCTTCGATCCGTTTTTCAACTTCATCGTTAATCGCCTCTTTGTCAAAGTCGATCGGTGGTTTCTCCGGATCAACCGGTTTGGGTGCCACGACGGGTGGCGTCACAGGTGGCGCAGGTTTTGGCGGCTGCGGTTTGGGGGTTACAGGCGGGGCAACTTGCGTATGCAGTGACCGAATCGGGTGAATCAAATGCCAATCAGGGTTGTCGATCCTCGATCTGCGGAAGCTGCCCCATCCTTCTGCAAACTGGTCATAGGTCAGTTTAAAATGACTCCCTTTTTCAGCATCGTTTGGGTTGAAAATAGGGTCATGAATATAGACGTGATTGTCATCGTAACCACATACAACAACAAAGTGAGAGCCGGTAAATTTTTGGCCCGTCCATTGTTGGAACGGAACATAGTTAACCAGAGCGATAAACGGCCGATCATTGTTGATGTGGTGGACCAACATCTGACGCGCACTTGTTTTGTCTGGAAAGCTGTTAAAAGTTGTAGGAACCCCACTAAAGGTTAAAAGGTTTTTCAAGTCGCGCGTTCGCGTATATTCTCTCTCTCCAAACTCCCGATTAAACTCTCGAGCTAAGATTCTGTACCCCTGATCAGGAGTCATGTTTATCCCGTAATAATTCAGGATCATTGCGACACAAGTAGGTCCACAGTCGGTGTTGTGGCTCGCGGCATCATCGGCGTTTTGTGACCGATAGGGAACTTCTAGAATTTTTTGTACCATGTTTCCTCTGTTGTTAATTAGAGTATTAGACCCCTACAACGTTGGTATGATGAAACGGAACAGCGCGAGCAAATTAAGGCCAATTAGCCCGGTTGATAGGAGGTAGCCCCAAAAATAATCGGGGAGTTGTTTTAGTGTCTTATTTTGCCCGATAAAAAACCAAATGCCAATCGATACGGCCAGGCTGATCGGAACAAGGGATGAGAAGAAGTAGCGCCCTTGGTGCTGAACAAAGGAAATGTTGTATGCGAGGTAGAGGGCTAGATTGAGCAGGAAGAGGGAAATGAGGGGTGTTGCCAACGGTTTGGGCAAGCGGGCAAGCCCCCGGCCGGGTAAGATGCGTGCCGCGATAAATCCGATCAAAACTAGGATCGAAAACACCGCTAAGATCGAGTACACCCATCTCGGCATGACAACTTCCATCCAGCCAAATTGCCCCCAAAAACTGCGAAATGTGGTTTGCAAAAACCGACGGCCGGCTTCGCCTGCGCTGATTTGATCAACCCACTCGGCCGTTGTGAGCTGCCCTACAACGGCTAAATCATGGGCTTCGATCCCCAAAAAGTCGGGCCAGCCGTACACGAATAAATTTCGCACCCACCACAGGCAGCCAACCAAAAACGGCACGGTAAATGTCTCGAACCCTTTGCGGATCATAGCGGGCCAGTTCCAGCGCAGGGTTGCTATGATGGTGATCCCCACGGCTAAGATGAGCAGATAGGCGGTGACTTTGGTGAGCAAACAGAGCGAGAGCACAACAACCAGCCAGCGGCCGTTGCGCGTGCTGGGCCACACAGAAAACGGCTGATCTGGGGCCGGTTGCCAACTGTCTAGATCACGGAACAAAAAGAGTAGCCCCAGAGCGATAAGCAATTCGGCCAAAGAATCGTTGTTGACGCTTGATTGTATCGAGAGGTGCTGGGGCAAAAAGGCGTAGAAGGCGGTAGCTAGCAGCGGGACGGCCGGGCCCCATCCTGCTAAAACTGACAGCCGCGAGAAAACGAGCCACGCACAATATAAAGTAACCACCCCTAAAAATACGCCAAATAACCGCATCGCTTTTAGCTCGCCACCTGCTAACCAAAAGACCGGGGTTTGGATCAAATAATAAAGTGGGGGTTGATAATCTTCGTAACTAAAAGGCTCAACTGAGTAGGCTGGGTCAAAATCAGCCCCGATTACTTCGCTTTGGTACGCTTGGTCATAATCGTCATTTGTCATGACCGGAAACTGCCATTGTGCCAACTGGCGTACATAATTGTAGTGGGCTGGCTCATCTGGTGCCTCCCAAGCGGGAACCATGAGTGAAAAAAGGATGCCTAAAACTACATAAGCCCCCAAAATTGGGGCAAGATACCGACGACTTAGCTCTTCCATTGCACCAATTTTACCCAATTGCCAAGATCAAAACCGCTTTCTTGTGTAACTTGCTAGACGATTTTAAGATCAACGAGGCTACAGCAATCCCGTCGGTTTGAGCGTTTACTAAAACTTGGTACTGAGTCGACCTGTTGACCAAAGTACTAAAAAATCAACCCCATCCAAAAAATATAGTCGGTATGATAGGTGTGGGATTTTGGGACTCGTCTATGCACAGAAGTAATTGAAATGAGAGCTGTTCGTGAATATCAGTTAAATAGTGAGGTCAAAATCTTATGTATAAAAAAGTTATTTTAGGCACGTTTGCCCTAGTCTTTTCAGCCATGGTGGCCGGTGTGGTTGTGCAATTGTCTAGTGCATCAGTTGGAACAGAGACGGTTTCTGCACTTGTTGCGGATGGTGAAACGATCATAACCCGGACCCCCGTTGTGGGTGAAACGCTTCCAACACGGACACCTGTGTCTGATCCTGGCACCATCCCTACACGCACACCTAGCCCAGATGGCGGCTGTATTGTTTTCGCCCATTTTGACGATTTTGACTCAGGCTTAGCCACGGTCTTGATTCGAGTTGGTGGTTTAGAAGTTGCGACGCTTGACTATGGTGATGTAACCGACTGTATTAATGTTCCTCCTGGTTCATCCTTGCTCGAAGTTATTGCGCTTGGGGCCCGTGCGCCAGAAGATACGCTCATTTCGTTTGCCAGCGTTAGCATTTCAACCGGTGCAGAATATACGGCCGTGTTAACCGGCGATGGTGGTAACAATCAGGCTGATGGCATTAGTTTTGTGATCAATAGCACGACTCCGCCAGGAACGAACAAAGCGCGTGTGCGGGTTGTTCATGCAGCGCCTGTAGACTCTGTGTTATTTAATACACGGGTTGACTTACGCGATAATACGAGCGGTGTTGTGATTGGTGGTGTGAGCAACCTGACCTTTGGCGGCGTTTCTGGGGTGTTCGAGGTAAATGCTAATGTTGAAAATGATTGGTATGTCTCGGCCGCAGGCAGTGCTGGCTCTCTCATCGATTTAAATCCGTTCACCCTACAATCGGGTGAAGAGATTACCGTTTTCATTACCGGTGGTGGTGCTAATCGGGTGATTTCGGCCGATATCGACACCAACTTTGAATCAGATTATTTGCCGGTCATTTTCCGCGACTAAATCCTGTTTCTAAGAAAAATTAAAAAGACCCGTCTGGCTGTTTTAGTCAGACGGGTCTTTTTTTGTACCTCTTAACTCACGCGTACGGTTTAACTCACGTACACGGCCGGGGTTTGCAGCTCCTTCAACTTATTGTTAAAAGCTGCTAAACCGGTATCCATAATCTCATCCAGATTACCGATCTGCTCATCAATCAAGCCAGACAGCTCGGTGAGCACCTCGAGCGATTGCACCGTGGGAACATTGTCAGACCCAGCAATAACGGCCGGGAGCGTGCTAATGCGCTCAATCAGCCGATAAGGATGGTTGAGGATATCGCCAAACGACTTCATCTTCTTTTGGATTAGCACATCTTCAACGCCCGATAGCTGTTCTTTGACACTTTTGCCCATCTCTTTCAATGATTCAATTTCAGCGTGATCGGCCATCCGTTCGAGCCAGCCATCGATCTGCTTGGCGGCCGAGCGGATTTTGTTGACCGTTTTTTGTGCTTCCGTCGTTTTGGCATGCCACGCCTGCATCTGAGCAAACTGATCCGCAAATTGCTCATCCGTCATCTGCACACGTGGGTCTTTGATCAAGTTGAGCGGTTGGGTGTGAGACCAGCCATCCTTTAGACTGAGCCGGACCTGATAGTTGCCGGGAGGGGCCAAAATGCCGGGAACAGGGCCATGCAGCTCAGAGTCTTTGACTCGTTCTCCGGCCGCATATTTGTGATCCCAGATAAATTTGTTCATCCCGGCCGCCT
>JAHDEN010000021.1 GCA_020628815.1 Chloroflexota bacterium
CTATGAGGAGGGGTTGGGGGAGGTGGATTTACCCTCACCCCCAGCCCCTCTCCCAATGGGAGAGGGGAGCAGACCCATACACCTGTATAGTCACTACTTTTTTTCGTAAAAATGAACCGTAAAAATAAAAAACGCCTTCGTCCCAGCAAAAAAATTGCTTGGGACGAAGGCGTTAAATCTCCGCGGTACCACCCAGTTTCAGGTCATTTGATCGTCAGATCAAACCTGCACTTATTGACGACGAAACAAATTTTTTATTCCATCACCTTCCCGGTTAACGGTGGGATTCCGTCCAAACTTACTTTAGCTAAATAAAATTTAGCCCTTTTCAATTCGGAAGCTCAAGAGGGATATTCTGCCGTTCATTTGTCCCTGACTCACACCGTCTCAGGGTCGCTTTTCAAAGAGGAATAGCGTACTTTTCTCTATCGTCGCTTTTGTCATACTTATTTAAATGTTGATACAAGATTATGCCAAAGGGAGGAACCGAGGTCAACAGGCAATATAAAAGAGATATGACAGAACAGAAATAGTGAGACAAAATAGTGGCAGTCTAAATTTGCTGGAGATTATTTTTTATGCTTGAACCATCTGAATTTTTTGATCTATCTAACCCAATGACGGCCGAGCTGTTTGCAGATTGCAAATATGTTTGGGACGTTATCAGTAAAATTGGCGATCATGTAGCCCGTTTGGTAGGAGATCAACAAACAATTTTGGGAGAGGTAATGCCCGGGGCCCATATTAGCGATCGGCCGATTTATATTGGAGAAGGGGCCCGAATTGAGCCCGGAGCGTATGTCGAAGGACCCGCTTGGATCGGGCCGGGGGCTGTTGTACGGCACGGGGCGTTTGTCCGTGAAAACATCATCATGCTCCCCAAATCGATTCTAGGACACGCGAGTGAAGCGAAGAACAGCATCTTTTTAGAAAATGCACATGCTCCCCATTTTGCCTATGTGGGTGACAGTCTTTTGGGGAACAATACCAATTTAGGTGCAGGCACAAAGCTGAGTAATCTGACTCTTATCAGCGAAAAAGATAAAGAATCAGGCATACGGCCGACCATCAAGCTCCACATCGACGGCCGAGAATATGATACAGGGCTGGCTAAATTTGGGGCGGTTTTGGGAGACAGCACGCAAACAGGCTGTAATTCTGTATTAAATCCTGGCTGTGTGATCGGTAAACGTTCGTTGGTCTATGCCAACATGAGCCTGCGCAAAGGATATTATCCGGCCGAAAGCGTAATGAAATTGCGCCAAACAACCAAAATATTAAAACGTCGTTTTATATAGACAAGATCAATGGGTGATTCAGAAAAACAGGCTGTGTTGTAGGCTCCCGAGTCACGCCTAGTGGTTTGATGGTTTATTCCACTTTAAAAACAACCAGCGTTTGGTCATCGGTCTGTTGCGACCCGATAGAGAAAACTTCAAGCTCTTTAAGGATGCTTTTGGCTACATGTGCCGCCCCATCTTGACAAGTAGCTTGTACAAGCTCAAGCAACCGCTCATTCCCGTACTGGTTTTCTTCAATGTCTTGAGTTTCAGAAAGCCCATCTGTGGCCACAATCAGGCAGTCGCCAGGAAACAGTTGCAGCGTATGGTTTAGCGCTAGTGAGGTGCTCAGCACCCCCAACGGAGGGCTATCAGCCTCTAACATCTGTATCTCACCCGCAGCGGAGCAGAAAATTACAGGGGAATGCCCCGCATTGGCATAGGTGAGCTGTTGCGTGTCTGGGTTGTAAAATGCAGCAAAAACGGTCGCAAACATTTGTACACGTGAAAATTCTTCGTACAAATCTCGCAATCCGTTCGTCAGCAGATCTCTGGGGGATTTAATTGAGCCGTCCCGCGCCTTGCTGTTTAAAATTTGACGCGTGTTACCCATCATCAGGGCAGATGGCATCCCTTTACCTGAAACATCACCCACTGTGAAAACTAGCGTGCTGTTTTCGCGCACTTGAAAATCGTAAAAATCGCCACCCACATGCTTTGCCGGCCGCGATGTTGCGAATATGTCTAATCCCTGAATAAATGGGGGCGGCTCGGGCAAAAAGTGATTTTGCACTTCATAGGCAACCTCCATCTCTGTTTTGATCCGATTGTTTTCTAAAATCTCAGCTTGGTTAAGCAAACGATCAATTTGATTTTGCGCCTGAAGCGAAATCGTTTTGATTAATGATTGATCACCGGCCGAAAAAGAGCCCATATTTCGGTTCACAAGCCCCAAACTAATCGACCGATTCTCTGACGTGTAAATCACCGTATACAGCAGGTTTTTTACGCTTTCAGGTATTCCGGCTAACTCAGATGCAGAGTCTAAATGCAGATCATGCCCGATCGATTCCATATCCTGTAGATAATTGACGATTTCTTCAGCATCTTTAAATCGAACCGGATGGCACTCTAGAACAAGATCTTCTTGCTCTTGGTTGTCAATTGTAAACACATGCTGCGAGGGGATCAGATCCAAAACGGTTTTTTTGAAAAACGAAAGCCATGTTTCAAGTGTTTCATCAACCTGTGGCTGCTCATACTGGTTCAAGCGAACTAGTGCATCAAACTGCTTTTGAACTTGGACCAGTGACTGTTCAGATTTTTCGGCTAATACTTGATAGGTCCGAACCATGTCAGCTACAGCTTCAGACTCCGCTAATTCGCGGGCCGAATCTTTGCTCACCAAATTGCCGATATCAATTGTGATCTTTGACGAGATTAAATTCGCATCTAGCTTTAATCGCTTTTTGGAGATTCTGTCGTTCTGGCCAAACACATACAGATGCCCAAACACATCTTCGCCAACACGAATAGATGCAGAGATTTGTGTGTATGTCGGTTGAGAGCTTGATACAGCTTTAGGCTTATTGGCCCAGTTTGCGTAGACTTTTCCCTCACCCCAAATGGCAACGTGCGCCGCGCCTGAATCGAGCCAGACTTGAGCAATTTCATCAAGTAGCTCCGCATGTGGAGATAATATTTCGGGCAATTGTTGAGACATTGAGGGTTGTGATTTGCCGTTCTGCTGATTAACTTGTGCTGAATGTGAGTTTGTCGCCAATTTTTACCGATTCCAATTTGTCAGGATGGAGTTCAATCACAAAACAAGCCGGCTTAGATGGAGAATACTGAGGTCGCCAAGGCTTTGCACATACGGTATCAACAACTTCTCCCGCGCTATTTACCCAAACAACACCCAAATCAAAAGGAACAAAGAACATATGAATCGATGTATTGACTCGATTATCTCGGGGGTAAACAAAAACCAAGGCTTCTTCGGGATTAATGGACTTTCGAAACATAAATCCTTTTAGCTTACTAAAGTAGCTAGAACACCACTTTGCCTGTTCTATAAATGTCTGGTTTTGCTGCTCGTTGATAATCTTGCGGAACGATGCCATTTAACTCTAAATCCTTAGCCAGTTTGTACTAAAAAAGCATAACACGAAACTATACAATCTTCGGCGCTGAGGCGGCTGCAACGTGATTATTTCACGCTATCTCAACCGCTGGGTCCTATAGAATGATCAAACTTCTCATGAATTAAAGGTCAAACGATGAAAAAGCCGAAGCTATTTCATCGCGTCCGTAGACAAAAGAAGTTTAACAACTACTCAATTACGTAGACTATCTTTTTAAACTGCTGTATCCAACCTCTAACCTAATTTAGGGCGATTACGCCCGGTTTGATCGTATCTCTGCATAAATTAATTGACTCAGCTCAAAGTGAAACTGATGCTCGTTTTCCCAAAATTCGCTGAGCTGCTGATTGCCAAACTGTCGCTCGTATTGCCACGCTTGCAAATACATGTCGATTTTGTCGGCATCATGCACAAGTTTAGACTCGGCCGTCTGGCGCCCATGCATCTCCTCCCAAAGTTCCATTAGCTGCTGGCTCTGTTCACTTCCAGTCACAATTTGTTGCATGACTCCTCGCTCAACATCCCCTTTAACTCCGGCCGGCAATAGCTTCCATGCGGGGGATGGGATATCTGTCGTTAACCCTTCTGGCACATCATGAATAAGTGCCATCGAAAGCAGGCGGGCCATATCAAATTGCTGACCGGTCTCGATCAAAATTTGATTTGCCAACAGCATGGCCGTCCACGCAACACCATAAGAGTGCGCCGCAACATCTTCTGCATTGGGCACGCCGCGCATAATCCAACCGCCCCGCGCGGTGCGCTTTAGCTGATTACCAGAAAGCAAAAGGTCTAAAATTGAGTTTGTCATTGTTTGTGAAGGATATGAAAGCGGAAAAGAAGCTGATCAACTTCTCCGGTTGAATTGCGATGAAAGACAACATACCGGCCGTTGGCATTGAAAACCAACTTATTTGCAGCTTTTACAGGCTGAAGCGTGATGCCACGGCTCCACGGCCCACGCCGTGTTCTTAGCTTTAACCGATCATCTTCTTGATAAACTGTAAACGTTTGGCCGTAGGAAAGGAACATGCGCACGTTACTATTAATCGCCTTGGGAACCTTGTATGTACCCGTTAGCGCCTGCCATTGTTGTTGGCAGGTGTCGCCTTTCTCTATTTTTACCTTAGGCAACGTAGATGGCAATAGCCTATTTAAGCTGTTTTGCGTGGCATAATGTGCGGTTTGGGAAGCATCGTTGACAAACGCAAAAGTGCCAATTTGGTGGGCTGGGGCCAGCATCATTGAAGAATGAAACCCCAACCACAAACCAGAATGGGTCGCGATTAACTGATCGCGCCACTGCTTACGGTTTTCTAGAAAGAAACCTAATCCCATTGCAGGCAAATTGCTATCTAGCTGATATTGGGGTTTTAGCATTTGGCTTAAAGTTGAGCTCTTGAGCAAAGAACCACCGCCTAAAGTAAGTTCGCCGATAAATTTGGCAAAGTCATTCGCGGTTGTAAACAAAGAACCATCGGCCAAAGTCACAATGTTGAGGTCTAAAACTGGCCAATGGCCGTTATTGATTTGTGTATACCCTTTCGCCAAATTCTCTGTCACACGTTCTGATCGTACAAAATCAGAATGTTGCATCCCTAACGGCTCAAATATCAGGCGGCGAGCCACTTTGGG
Source organism: Chloroflexota bacterium (assembly GCA_020628815.1). GTDB lineage: Bacteria > Chloroflexota > Anaerolineae > Promineifilales > Promineifilaceae > WTJY01. The sequence continues at coordinate 5,060 of JAHDEN010000021.1, forward strand.
GAATGAGTCACGGGTCACATCGGCGATGATCTGTCCCAACGTAGCGTAGCCATGATTGGCGTAGGACCAAGCCTGGCCGGGGGAGCGATCCGGCCGCAGTTCGCCACGATATAAGCGAGCCAAAGGGGGTAGCGGTCGGCCGACCCGGCTAACACCAAATGTTGTAAACGGAGGTAGATATCCCAAAAGGGGTGCAAATTCACCTATCCCGGCCGTGTGTGTGAGCAAATGCCGAATCGTAATCGGCGGGTCAGATTCTTTAAACTTCCGAATCCGATAGCTTTTTAAATGCTTATCGACTGGATCGTCTATCGAAAGAACTCCCTGCTCCATCAACTTCATCGTGATAATGGCTGTAAAAATTTTTGATATTGAAGCGATCCGAAAAACCGTGTCTGGGGTCACCGGTGCATCTTGTTCTGATGGCTGACGCGAAGTCAGTCGTGCATGACCGTATCCTTGAATAAAGTCAACCTTGCCCGCACGGACAACACCAAACACCATTCCGGGTGATTTGGTCCGCCCCATCAAACTCTGATTATTTTTATCAATTGCGTCTATTATCGATTGATCGAGTTTCATTTTCCTCCCGCACGGTACATCTGTGAGTGGAGTTACTGCTCTGTAAAGTATATAAGTCGCTCTTTTTGAGATGCCGTTATACTCGCGCGTCATCCCTGTGAAGACAGAAACAGAAATCCATTATCAGACTTAGCACTGGATATCCGCTTACGCGAGTATGGTGTCCCCAACAAGAAATTGAAATTATAAATGTTACAGAGTATTAATTTGTCGTATTTTTATTTAATCACCTAGCCCGGTACATGGCTATTTGAGCAAGGATGATTTGGATCTAATCTGTATGAGTAAGAGTCGTTCGAAGTTGCAAGACTATTGTTAATTCCCATCATTTACATAGATTCGCCTAATTTTAGACTTACAGGACAGACTTCACAAACGCAATACCACTACTTATTTTTTGCAATTACACCTCTGCATCCTGCATAATTTATAGATAGCAGTGTTGCACCCGCTACTTTTCTGCATAATTGGAACAGTTTTGTGGCGTTACCCACAGTGACTTTTGGTCTATGGTCAACCTCACTTTTGCTAAAAACAGTTTTTCAACGGATAAAACATGAAAGAGATACCGGTTATTATTTTTGGAGTTGGGGGAGTCGGACGGACTCTAATTCAACAGATTATTGATTCGCGCACGGCGATTGCTGATAGCAACCAATTGCGCTTTAAAGTTGTAGCAATTGCTGACAGCAAGCAGTGGTTTTTTGTGCCTGAAGGATTAAGTGATAGCGAGCTAACAACTGCCATCGGCCGGAAAGCGGCCGGAACCCCGTTGGGCGGCAGCGAACGCCCGAGTGCTGAAAAACTGATTAGCATGGTAGCCGCGGCCGGAGTCGAAAATGCGATTGTGGTTGATGTAACGGCAACCGGCGGCATGGAGCCAGCTCTTGATCTCGCCTTAGAAAAAGGCTACGGCCTCGCCTTAGCCAACAAAAAACCACATGCAGGGCCTTGGGAAACGGCGCAAACTTATTATGGGAATGGGGCCGTGCGGCACGAATCAACTGTAGGTGGTGGGGAACCAATCATCACGACGCTTCGTTATCTAAGCGACATCAACGACACGTTCTATAGTTGCGAAGGGCAGCTCAGTGGAACGCTAGGCTATTTATGCCGTGAACTGCAAAACGAAGAAGCGTTTTCAGACGCGCTGGCTAAAGCCAAAGGGTTAGGCTATACCGAGCCTGATCCACGTGATGACTTGAGCGGCGAAGATGTGATGCGTAAAGTTTTAATCATGGGGCGTATGGCTGGCTGGCAATTAGAACAAAGTGACTTTGAAGTTGAATCTTTGTATGATGCAGATTTAGCCGACTGTTCGGTGGCTGAATTTATGGATCGCTCTAGCCAGATGAACGACAGACTGGCCAAACGCTTTGCAGAAGCCAAAGCGGCCGGAAAAGTGCTCCGATACGTCGGCCGGGTAACACCAGAAGGTGGTAAAGTTGGGTTGATGGAATTAGACGCAAACAGCCCGATGGCGAACTTAAAATATATTCAATTCCACACCGAGCTTTATGATGAAGAACCGCTTATGATTATCGGCGCTGGCGCTGGACTCGGCATGACGGCCGGTGGTGTGCTCGGTGACATGATCTCGTTAGCTCGAGAAGCTCTTTAGATTTCAAACTTCAGGTGTTTAGAAAACGTCTGAAGTTTCTTTTACCTACAACTTATTAAATGACAGAAGAAACAAACAAATCATCCTCAAACTTTATTAAATCAATCGTCGATGCAGACAACGAAAGCGGCAAGTTCGACAATCGGGTCCATACCCGCTTTCCGCCAGAGCCAAACGGCTATCTGCATGTGGGTCACGCCAAATCGATCTGCCTGAATTTCGGCTTGGCGGCCGAATATGGTGGCAAAACCAACTTACGTTTCGATGACACCAATCCCACCAAAGAAGATGTGGAATATGTTGAATCGATCCAAGAAGATATTCGCTGGCTTGGGTTTGAGTGGGACAACCTCTATTTTGCTTCTGACTATTTCGACCAACTGTACGATTGGGCGCTCAAATTGATTAAAGATGGGAAAGCTTATGTCGATCAGCTATCGGCCGAAGAAATGCGTGAGTATCGGGGCACCTTAACCAAACCGGGGAAAGATTCCCCCCATCGAGATCGGCCGATTGAAGAAAATCTAGATTTGTTTGAACGGATGAAAGCGGGTGAGTTCCCTGATGGGGCGATGGTGTTACGGGCAAAAATAGACATGTCGTCCCCCAACATCAACTTCCGTGATCCGGTGATGTACCGGATTTTGCACGCCCATCATCACAGAACGGGTGACAAATGGTGCATTTATCCGATGTACGACTGGGCGCACGGGCAAAGCGACTCGATTGAAGGGATTACCCATTCGATTTGTACGCTGGAGTTTGAAAACAACCGGCCGCTGTACGATTGGTTTGTCGAGAACTTAGACATCTACGCCCCACAGCAAATTGAATTTGCGCGACTCAACCTAAGCTACATGATGACGAGTAAGCGCAAGCTAAAACAGCTGGTTGATACCGGAGTTGTAAACGGCTGGGATGATCCCCGAATGCCAACAATTTCAGGCATGCGCCGTCGTGGCTTTACGCCGGAATCTATTCGCAATTTCTGTGACATGATCGGTGTGGCCCGTGCCAACAGTGTGGTTGATTTTGGCATGCTTGAACATGCCCTGCGCGACGATTTAAATCAAAAAGCGCCTCGCGCCTTGGCCGTCATCGATCCGCTTAAAATAGTCATCACCAATTATCCTGAAGGACAAGTGGAGGAAGTTGAAGTTCCTACTTATCCACAGGACAAAGAGAATACAGAAACGCACATTGTGCCGTTTTCGCGTGAGCTATATATCGAGCGATCAGACTTTATGGAAGAGCCGGTGTCTAAATATCGCAGATTGGCTCCCGGCCGTGAAGTCCGCCTCATGCGTGGCTATCTGGTTACGGCCCATGATCTGGTTAAAGATGAAGAAGGGAACGTGACGGAAGTTCATGTCACCTATGACCCTGAAACGTTTGGCGGTTTTGCCCCAGACGGCCGGAAGGTGAAAGGGACGATCCACTGGGTTTCGGCCGAACATGCCGTGCCGGTAGAGGTGCGTAATTACGAGCATCTGTTTACGGCCGAAAATCCGTCAGAAGCTCCGGAGGGCGAAGACTGGACCGCCAATGTTCGTGAAAACTCTCTGACAGTTACCACAGGCTATGTTGAACCAGATGTAGCTGATGCGAAACCTGGCGATACCTACCAGTTTTTGCGCAACGGATACTACGTGGCTGATCCTGATTCAGAACCAGGCAAACCTGTCTTTAATTTGACGATTGGGTTACGTGATACTTGGGCAAAGAAGTAAGCAGGCACAACGAAAACCAAACTTCAACGAGCGAAATCAAGAATCTTGATTTCGCTCGTTTTGTTTTAGCTTTTCAATTTTGCTGTCTCCCTTATTACTTTTGTCCCCGAATATTTTTACCAACAGGCCCGCGTAATCCTCAAGTACGTTAAAGTAATCGATCTTCGGCCGTAGAGAACCGGTCAAGAATATTCCCACATACTGAGAGCTAAAAAACAGCTCCTCTAACTTAGGATCAGACAATAAAGGCTCCAATCCAGCCTTTCCCTCAATAAATTCCAAAACATCTTTTTTCTTGTTGGTTGGAGCATAGACCGTGATATCTTCTTGAAGCCAATACGGAAGCTCACTTTTACTCACGATAGGCATGTCGCCAGAGCGAAACAGCTCCTCAGGTTTAACCAGATGGGTTATTTTAAATCTAGGGAATGTTTGCTTAGCAAAGTCGATCAAAATGACGTGGCGATATATTCCCCCTTTTTGTGGGTAGGATCGAGTATAGCGAGCATCTGATAAGTTGTAGTCAAAAATGTAGGCGGTGGCGTTTTCTAACCCAGTTTGAAAAACGTTTGAGATTACAAAAGGGTACTGCGGCCGGATTTGATGAGTCTTGATTGTCTCTTTGACAAACTGCTCATCCCCTTGATCAAAATTTAGACTATTTTCGGCCGCGAACACCTTCAAATCGATCTTTTTAACATCCCGTTTTTCCTTGTCACGGTACCAATTTAAAGTTGCATATCCGACCGTTATAACCCCACCCCCGATTAGCGCCGCTAATGTTATTGGGTCCATCCGATTTCTCCTTTTGTCAATTTGACACGCTGAATAAGACGCTGTACGCAAGTGACGAAGCTGTGTTGCGTATTACGCTTTCCACCATAGTTTTGGCTTCATCCGTTCCCCACGCTTTTGTCGCTGGTCCCACCACAGGGCCAGCTTACGCAACGGGGACTTTGCCACACGGAGCCACGCACGATTTTCCCATTTGTCGTACTCACGGTTATAGGGACACACCCGAATACAAATCGAACAGTCGCTATTCTGAGCCGCCCAATAACTAAAACATTTTTCGCCGTCTACGGACCACTTGCGCGCCCCTTTTAAATTAGATTGGTTAAAACGCTCGGTAGATGGCTTGCCAAACGGAATCGCTTTTACCGGACACCCGGCCGCGCAAGCGTTGCATTCTTCGCACATCTCCTTTACCCCAAACTGAATGGGAGCATCGTGATCCAACGGCATATCTGTAAAAATTTTGCCCAATCGCACCCGCGGCCCAAACTCTGGAGTAATGAGCAATCCATTCCGGCCATACTCACCCAATCCCGCCTTAATTGCCAGTGGGATGGCGAGCGCCGAGTCGTTCATGCTGGCCACAGCGTTATAGCCCAAATTACGGATGTATTGCGCAATTGAAAGCACCACCAGTGCATCATGTGAGTAGCCCAGCCCAGTAGCTGCCCCGCTCAGCGCAGAAGGAACGGTACGGACCAAGTCATAATCCATCGCCTGCGCTGTCACAATCACATTATCCAGGCCGTCAGGGATATCGTTCGGCCGTTCGGTGCTCGACATATCGCTGAACTTATTGACATACATCCAACGCTCATCAAATCCGGTAACGCCCACCATATCAGCCCCAAAAAATCGGCCGACCCGCTTAATTTCTGCCAACGCCTCGGCCGGGGTGCCCACATCAATCTTGGTTTCTGATGGCTCCCGATAAAGCGTAAACGCATCTGAAAACCCCTCACGCCGATCCTGATCTTCTTTTAGCTCAGTAAAAATATCGCTCACATGCCAAGCCGCATTACGCAAGGCAAAATCCTTTTGTGTAAACCCATCCGCTTTGCGCCAAGTTTTAAGCGGCTCACGATAGGTCGCATAAAAAAGCATCGCTTTGTCGCTTTTAATCCGCTCATCCCACCAAGACCGCCGAAACACATCATCTTTTTGGTTAAACGGTTCAAAATCAGGCTGAATATCAAATCCGGCCGCTGCGTCAGTCTGTTCTTGGGTCTTCATGTTGGGAATTATAGGGTATTCAGCCGGTGACGCTATTTAGCAACCTGTTTCAAGAATAGAACGCCAACCAGCTGATGTCGAGCAGAGCGCCTTAGCTTGCCTTTACGTTAACGTGAGGTATGATCTTGTTAGCCTACTTTGAACGAGGAATGGTTAACAATTTAATCGAGGAAAAATGCAGTTACTGACCCCCCAATCTCCCCCCTTTGATCATGATGAATGGAGCCAACAACCCTATCATATTCGAGCCAAGTGGCTGTGCCAGATGTGGGCCGTACAGGGATACGGCGCCCCTGTAGGCACATATGGATTTTACATTCTCAAAATCGTTTTTTATATTTGGATGTGGACTTGGTTCGCCTCCTTTTCAAACGATCTGGGAAATTTTGGTAATCTGAGCGAGTGGTGGTTTAAACCTGAGGCCCTTTTAAAAGGGATCGCGTGGAGCATGTTGCTTGAGGCAATGGGCTTCGCATCTGGCAGTGGACCACTCACTGGCCGCTACAATCCCCCGGTCGGCGGTTTTCTCTACTGGCTCCGGCCAGGCACGCTCAAACTTTCGTTTCGGCCGGGGATGCCTTTTTTTGGGGGTGACACCCGACGCTTTATTGACGTGGCTCTCTATGTCACCTTTATCGTTCAAATGATACGGGTTCTAACCGCATCCAGTGTTACACCGGCCATTTTGTGGCCCACCTTTGTCTTACTTTTGCTGATGGGTTTGACTGACCGCACCATGTTTATGGCGGCGCGGCCGGAGCACTACTTTATCGGTCTAGCTGTTTTCCTATTCCCTGCACACGCCATCGCCGCATCCAAGTGGGTTTGGTACGGCGTCTGGTTCTGGGCCGCCTTTTCAAAGCTCAATCGGCATTTCCCTTCCGTCATCAGCGTCATGGTCAGCAATAGTGCCGTCATGCGTTCCGAAGCGATTCGCAGACGCCTGTTCCGCGATTATCCTAACGACTTAAAAGCGAGTAATTTTACACGCAACGCGGCCCACTTTGGCACAGCAACAGAATTTCTATTCCCAGCCTTACTCATGTTCGGCGGCCTATTGGGTGGCGATCTGTTTGGATTAGGGTCACCCGCTACGGTAATTGGTCTATTCGTGATGCTGGGCTTCCATACCTTCATCACCAGCCACATTCCTATGGGTGTTCCCATCGAATGGAATTTTATGATGGTATACGGTGGCTTTGTGCTATTTGGCGCACAAGCGGCCGTTTCTCCCTTTGTCGCCATGCCAGCCTTGTTAATGTTGATGCTGTTCCTTGCCCTGTTTGTGATGCCGCTGGCGGGGAACATTTGGCCCGCATGGGTTTCGTTTTTGCTCGGCATGCGCTTTTACGCTGGCAATTGGGCCTACAGCATTTGGCTGTTTAAGGGGGATGCGGAGCAAAAGATTGCGAAACATATAAAAACAACAGCACCGCTTTTGCCCAAGCAACTGGGACTGCTTTACGATGATCAAACAATTGAAAGTATTTTGAGCCGGGTGATAGCCTTTAGGCTCATGCATTTACACGGCCGGGCGCTGCACACACTGCTCCCCAAAGCGGTTGATAATATCGACGAGTATGAATGGCGCGATGGTGAGCTTGTAGCAGGCGTGGTTTTAGGTTGGAACTTTGGGGATGGACACCTGCACAACGAACTCTTGCTAGAGTCATTGCAACGCCACTGCAATTGGGAATCGGGTGAAGTCCGCGCGATTTTTGTTGATCCACAACCAGTGGCTCGTCCCTATCACAACTGGCGCATTTTTGATGCCAAAGATGGGATGATTGATTCCGGCCGATTGACGGTGGATGAGTTGATTGAGCGACAACCTTATCCGCAAGAGGCGATTTTTGCTGGAGATTAGATTAGTTACAGCACTTAGGTAAATCTTCTACGCAAATACAAAATAGGCATCTCTCAACCCGTTTGTGGTTGAGGGATCACAAAATCCTAAAGAGCCAAAGCTGATATCTGTAATCTATTTAACTGTACTAGTACTAATATCCCATGATTTGGGGTTTGTCGCGAAGATGACAGAAAGAAACAAAACATATACTCAAATTATTGATTATTTATATTTATTTATCGTGACTATATAGGCATATAGCATTGATCCTCTCGCCGCTACGAAGAGTGAAGAGGAGCAAACAAACCCGTATGGTTACTAGCAAAGTCAAAACTTAAACGCCTTATTTTTATTTTATTCGGAGATATGCACATGAATAACAGCCCAACTAAAACAACTATTGAAATCTATTGGCAAAGTACAGCTTTTCCAAACAGCGAAGCTCTTGGTTTATACACGATGATGAAATTACGTGGGTTTTTGAGAAAAGAGCGGATTAATGCAGCTGGTCCAGATTTATGGGTCCAGGAAAAAGCTGAAACCGTTGAAAGCTGGCGTTGGTTAGAGTCTATTTGCAAACAGTACCGAGCCAACGCGTATTATATTCGGCCGGAATATTTGTGATTTCAAGACTTTCACGTCACCCTCTCCTTGCCTCTCTTTAATGGCGGTGAAGGAGAGGATGTCTCATTCCCGAGACACGCTAGATTCGTAAAAAACAATCAACCAAAAACAAAAAAGCCGCTTGATGCAATCTGCACCAAGCGGCTTTTTGATTTTAAAGTTAGGTAAACCTAGCCAGCAAACAGCTTTTCAGCCGCGATCATAACCGCGTCTTGTGCAAAGTCAATCCAAGGGCCAGGTGTAAAGCCGATAGCGGCCGTACCTACAAGGGCGATAGCTATAGCGGCTTGAATCGGCCGGACATTAGCGGCAGTCGCTTCTCCATCATGCATGAACATGTAGAAGACCACTCGCAGGTAGTAATAGGCCGAGATCGCACTGGCGATAACGCCCAAAACTGTGAGCCAAACCAAGTTCGCATCGATAGCTGCTTTAAAGACAACAAACTTACCGATAAATCCACCGGTCAGCGGCATGCCAATTAGCGAGAACATAAAGTAAGCTAAAACCAAAGCTACAATGAAATTGTTCTTGGCAAGCCCTTTATAATCTTCGATCGTTGTTTCACCATCTTTGTTGTTTTCGACCAACATAACAATCGCGAATGCACCGATGTTGGTGAACATATACGCCATCATATAAGTTAGTGCGCCACTTACCGCATCAGCGCTATCTGGGATCGCCGCTACAGCCATCAAAATATAGCCGCCGTGAGCGATAGAAGAGTAAGCCAAAATGCGCTTCATGGTTGATTGTGAAATCGCGACGATGTTACCCAACAACATTGTGATACCGGCGATAATCGCAACGGGTAAAACCCATACAGATGCGGCCGATTCTGGAACGGCGAGCGAGAAGAAACGGATCATCGCGGCAAAGCCACCCACTTTTGCACCAACTGACATAAACGCAGTTACTACTGTTGGAGCACCTTGATAGACGTCTGGGGTCCACATGTGGAATGGAACCGCACCCACTTTAAAGGCTAAACCAACTAGGAAGAGGGCCAAGCCTGCGTAAGATAATGTGCCATCAAAGTTAGCAGCTACGGCCGGCAACGAGGTTGAGCCGGTTGAGCCGTAAAGCAGAGCGATACCAAATACTAAAAAGCCAGAAGCAAATGCCCCAAGCAAAAAGTATTTCATCGCTGATTCTTCAGATTTTTGATCCGGCCGTGAAATACCGCACATCACATACAGAGGAATTGAAAGCAATTCAAGTGCGATAAAGATCAAAATCAGGTCATTGGCCATCCCCATCAGCATCATACCAGCGACTGAAAAGAGCATGAGCATATAAAACTCAGTGCTTTCAGTAATCTTTTCATCAATTAGATAAGATGATGAGATTAAAACGGTGAGAAGCCCTGTGCCCAAGAAGATAAAGTTCAAGTAGTGAACAAATTTATCAACAATAAGCATCGAGTTACCACTAACACTCGTGAATGTTGCATCTGAGACTCCCCAAATGAGGAGGTTTGCCACCACGGCAAGAATCAACCCGATAGCGGCAAACGTCGGCATAAAACCTTGTTTCTCGCGTGGGTAGATCATGTCTGCAATCATCACCAAAATGCCCCAAAGCGAGACAATGGCAACCGGCAAGACATAAAAAATATTGAAATCTGGTGCTGTAAATTCCATTGGAAAACCTGATTTGATTTTTCAGTAAACTTTTGAGGAGACCCCCAATTATTATTTACTGAATTAATTTTGTTTCAAAAAACACAAAGCCTCTGGCAAAAAAGGTACGCTTAAATCATATTTTTATAAAATTTGATTGTAATCAAGGCGTAGCCGGACCAAAGGCTCTAAAAGTCTGTTAATGGCTGAAATAGCTTCAGCTAAGCAGGAATAAAATCTGTTCCTGAATAAGCTTGGATTGTACCGAATTTCACAAGTGCCAGCAATTTGATCGGCTGTTAAACAGGGGGACAATCGGGTCATTTCGGCTCTTTAAGTGATTTTCTTACATTAAAACGTCAAACGCTCAGGTAGTAGTGCCACAACAAGTGTGCTGCAACAGACCGGTACGGCCGCCAATTTTCCCCCCATGCATTAAACTTTTCTTTTTTCGGCCGTTCGTCTAACCCCTTAATTTGTTTGATCGCTTCCTCAAGCGCAATGTCACCCGTTGGCCAAATGTCGGACCGGTTTAAACACATCATCAAATAGATATTGGCCGTCCACACCCCGATCCCTTTAATTTTGATCAGTTCAACCTGAACGTCCTCATCTGGCAAACCGGCCAACCCGTCTAAGTCCAAATGGCCGTGCAGGATAGCGTTGGCCAATTCGCGACAGTAGCGGGTTTTTTGCCGACTAAATCCGGCCGTTTTTAATTCAGCATCATCCAGTGTCAAAAACGTTTCCGGCCGTAGATCCCCATCCAGCCGGGCTAAAAGTTTGTTATATGCGGCACGTGCGGAGGCCAGAGAGACCTGCTGCTCTAAAATAATCAGGACAAGAGACGGGAAACCTGCTTCACGACCAAAGTGTGGCGAGTAGCCAAAACGTTCAACAACTCTGGCAAAGTCCGGGTCCAATTCTATAAGTTTGTCTGAGAGTTCTTTAAGATTTTCGGGGGTAAAAAGCAACATGTTGTTCATAATCTTTGACAAAGTCTGGCCGGTTTTCTACTATCATCGCACAAGAAACCCCTGTTTGAGACGAGGTCCAATGCGACGAGCAAAGCTATCTGTTTTTATCCTGATTTGTGTGACTGTGCCAGCCATCTTGCTTGCCGCCTGCGGCGAAACAACTCCGGCCGCGACTCCCACACCTGCTATCACATTAGCTCCGGGCGAAGTCTCAGGCGAAGTTGTTTTTTCGGCCAACTGTGCGCCGTGCCACCTGCTGACCCCCGATGACATTAAAGTGGGGCCATCGCTACACGGTATCGCTGATCGGGCTGGCACCCGTGTTGAAGGGCAAGATGCACGAACTTACCTGCTAACTTCAATTCTGCGGCCGGATGACTTTCTGGTTGAAGATTTTGACAACCTCATGCCTGCCTCTCTCGCAAAGTCGCTCACCAGTGAAGAGATGGATGCGGTAATCGATTACCTGCTGACTTTAAAAAATGACAGCTGAAAAAAAAACTTCTAAATTCCAAGCAAAACCTACTCGTGAGCGATTGACAAACTCGCTCTTGTTTGGAAGTTCAATCGTATTTACTTTTATTCTTCTCGAAATAATTGCACGGTTTGCATTTCCGTTCGCTGTTGCCCAATCGGGATATTTCATTTGGCCTACAAATCTAACAAGAATCTTCAGACCTCAAGCAGACGTAATGATTGGGATTGAGGGAGAGTCAACTTTTCAAACCAATTCGATAGGACTAAGAGGGGATGAGCTACTTCCAACTCATAATCATAGGATTTTGACGATCGGCGGGAGCACAACAGAGTGTTTATTTCTCGACCAAACTGAAGCATGGCCTCAACTGCTTCAAGCAAATATGAATGCTTCGAATTCTGATCCCACTAATTGGGTTGGAAACGGAGGCATGAGTGGTAGAACAACCCGCAACCATCTTACTGCGATCCAATATTTATCTATAGATGAATTAAAAATCGATACTGTCATCATGCTGGTTGGCATTAACGATTTCGCAAGGAGGTTAGCTCAAGATGACACTTATGATCCCAATTTCATGCAAGCCGAAGGGGCGACAGAGCAGCTGTTAGCACACACATTTACTGGAACAGATTTTGAAAGACTGTCAGACAGCCAAGTAAAAAGGTCAGCAATTTGGTGGGCTCTACAGGTGTTTATTAACCCACCTCAGAATGAGCCAAATGTGCAGGATGGAGCAGGAAGAGTCTATTCAAAATGGCGAAATCATAGACAGCAAGCGGACAAGTTATTAACCGAACTCCCTCCTATGGATGCAGCTTTGACCGAATTCGAGCAAAATTTAACAGACATTGCAAATATTACTTCTGAAAAATCAGTCAGGCTCGTTCTAATGACACAACCTACAATGTGGCAGGAAAATCTACCCTCAGAGCTTGAGAGACTACTATGGTTTGGAGGTATAGGCGATTTCATGAACACTCCTAACCAATCCTACTATTCAGTAGAGGCTCTCGAGGAAGGTATTACTAAATATAACGAAGTAACTCTTAAGCTATGTAGTGAAAATGAACATATTGAGTGCATTGACTTAGCCTCAAAACTGCCAAAAGATACCAGTGTCTTCTACGACGACGTTCATTTTAATGAGCAAGGTGCTGAGTTGGTGGCAAATATTGTGTTTGAATTTCTGAATCCATAACTCTAGATTTACATCGTCAAATAAGGTTTTTCGTGCTACAAACTAGGGAGGGGTCCTTAAAGTGCTTTTGCTAAAAAAATCTATATCTTTTTCACAGAGGATTCAAATGACTGTTACCGTTACTTTTCATGGACACGCAACTTTTTCTCTTGACGTCAACGGAACCAAAATGATCGTTGATCCCTTCTTAAAAGGGAATAATCCGCTGGCACAAACGGCCGCAGATGACATAGATGTCGAGTATGTGCTAATTACGCACGGCCACGGGGACCATGTGGCTGACGCAGCCAGCATTGCGACTCGGTGCAATGCAACCCTGATTACTAACTTTGAAATCGCTGATTGGTTCGGCCGGCAGGGGGTTGAAAAAACCCATCCCCAACATTTGGGCGGCGGCTTTAACCACCCCTTTGGTTATTTAAAAATGACTCCGGCCCTACACGGCTCAAAATTGCCAGATGGGGAATACGGTGGAATGCCGGGCGGCTTTTTGCTTAAAACGGGCAAAGAAAACATCTATATTGCAGGGGATACGGCCCTCTTCTCCGATATGTCGCTCATTGGGGAGCACGAGATTGATTTAGCCATTTTGCCCATCGGCGACAACTTCACCATGGGGCCAGATGATGCGCTGCGTGCGGTCGAATTCTTGAACCCGAAGAAGGTTGTGCCGTGCCACTACAATACGTTTGGCTATATTGTGCAGGATGCAGATGCGTGGGCGGCACGAGTTAACGCTGAAACTTCGGCCGAGGCTGTGGTAATGTCGGTTGATTCTTCAATTACGATTTAGTTCCACAGACCAGTCAGATCAATTCCTACATAAAACCGCCCACGTTAAAGATGTTACGGCCAAAGCAGGCTAGTTTATTTAGATTCATGCTAAGTCAAACCTATGTGCGAGTTTAACCTTATTAATGATGCTCTCAATACCAACCCCCTCGCTTAAACCATAAGGTAACCATCGCTGGATTTGTGAGGCTCTTTTAAATTCATGAGAAGATTTGTCCAAGTTCTCATCTTTTAAAATTTCCAGCCAATTTCCTGTTATTTGCGCTTCTAAATGCGTGTAACGTAGTCTGTTATTGTCGTTATTTTGATTCAGTTCCTCATATCCAACCACCAGTAATGCTTGCAAAATATAGCTTAGGTTTGAGTTCCATGAACTCCCATAAACCAATCCTAAAACACTATCAACATCTTCTTGGTAGTTATCAAAAATTTGAGGCTCAAATTCTTTCAAAAAACTTAAAAAAACAAACAACCCAAAATAGTGCATCTGCCCTTTCGGTATTGATTTTAAGGAGATTGAGATTCTCAATAGAACCTGATGGACATCTCTCAGTGTTAAATTAAAGTTATTCACCAAATTTGGAATTAGTTCGTTTAGGCTATTAAGCTCATCTTGACTCCGTGGCGAATCAATTCTCTGATAGCTTTCCCAAAAATCATACTGCCTTAATAGATCACGATAATAATCTCGTAGATCAATCATTTGTGGGAGAGTTAGTTGATAAGATAAATCGACAAACCTACGAAGGTAAATTTCGCCATCAAACTGATGCCCATAAACCGCTTGGATCGAATTTGCCAACTGTTTTTTATCGAGGGAAAGCACAAAAACTATTCCATCAATGCTGAAAAAGTGCTTAACAACTTCAAGTAATCCAATCGCAAAGCTGGGTCGGCATCTATCAAGCTCGTCTACAAAGAATACAAGTTTTTGTTCCGGAAGCTCATCAACTACATCTTTTAATGAAGCTTTGAAATTTTCTATTGTCTCCTTGGATTCCTCATAGGCTTTTAACCTATCTGTTGCAATTTCAGAGAGCAACTTACCGATTTCCTCTTCGTAATTTTCAGGTAAATTTAAAATTCCAGCAGTTGCTAATCTCAAGATTGCAGGTACAGCTCTTTTAATCAACTCAACGCCTGAACTCTTGAATTTGCTTATCTTTTCTTTGATATTCGAATCTTCAAATGAATTCTCATTCAATGCTCTTGTTGTCTCAGTAATAAACACAATTAGTGGATCTTCAACATAATCATTTTCCCAAGCATTAAATTTAATCGTTGTAAGTTCTTGGTTCTTTAAGTGCTGGTCCCACATGTTTATAAAAGTGGTTTTTCCAGTACCCCAGGCACCATCAATTGCTAAAACAAATGATGAATCAATGTTGTTAACTAATTCGGTGAGGGAAATCCCAGTTTTTTGGCGATTAAGTTTGTCATTTTCCCAAGGATTTTCTGCAGGTATTTCTAATTCTGGCAGTTTTGCTATCATGCGGCCTCCATGTATGCCTTAATAAACTTATCTAGCTGAAGTTTAATACAGGCTTCCTAGTAGGACCAAATTTTTGGAAAAGACCAGTCTGGTTTTTGACACCAGACTGGTCTCAAAAAGAGCTAAATATTGATATTATTCGCGGCCAAGTGGTCATTAATTTTGACAACCTGCCCCGTTTTGATCGACTCTTGCGCGGCCGAAGCCACGGCGATTGACCAAAGTCCCTCGAGTGCAGTTGCAGTTGGCGTCTCAATCCCGTCGATGTTGTTCACAAAGTCGATATGCTCCATGAACGTCGCGCCGTGATGCCCCGTAGCTTGAATACGAGCTGGATAGTTGGGGGTAATCCGCAGGGATGGCTGGCTGTCTCCACGATTGATGTCGATGCCGGTCCCGGCCGAAGATTGTGGCAAGAAGTCTTCTTTCTCCCACGCTTTTAAGTGGCCTTCGTCACCGCACAAAATCAGCTCTTCATAGAAAAATGGAGCAAACATGCATAGATTAAAGCTGGCGCGAACCCCGTTTTCGTAATTCACAATCACGAGCGCATTATCAAGGATGTCCGACGTTTTCCCATCGTATTCGTACCCTACAAAGTTAACCGCTTGCCCTCCCGAGGCATATACGTCTACCGGCCGTGCACCGGCAAACAGGTTGAGTAGATCAAAGTAGTGACAGCATTTTTCAACCAACGTATCACCCGAAAACTCTGAAAATTTATTCCATTGATCCACTTTGTCCAAAAACGGAATGCGGTGTTCTAAAATGCTGATCGATTTAATGTCGCCAACGGCTGATCCTGAGCCACCTTTCACTTGGTTGATGACTTCGCGATAGGTCGGTTTATAGCGATATTGCAGTCCGATTTGAAAGACGGCCGGATATTCTTCCCCAATCTCATAAATCGTGTACGCATCCTGCAAATTTGTAGCGATCGGTTTCTCGAGCAAAATATGTTTGCCCGATTTGATCGCCTCTTTTACCAAGTCGATATGGGTGTAATTGGGTGTCGCAATAATCAGCCCATCTACGTCAGGGTCCATGACGGCCGCCTCGAGCGATTGATGCACTTTTAGCTCATCGTCTGAATATTGAGCGAACTGCGCCTTGGCCCCAGCCACACTGCCTTCGTTCGGATCAAACACCCCATTAACCGTGGCTCGCCCTTCAAGCATCGTCACACGGATATGCTCTTGCCCCATGATACCGGTGCCGATGACATTAAATTTGTACTTCGGTTTTTCACCAGCTAGAAAATATTTATCGCCGTCTGGCAAGTAATTAAATGCGGGATTACCCTGATAAACCCGACTACTGATCATTTTACCTTTGCTCATTTGTTACCTTCTGAAAGTATGAAGTCATAAATATCAAGTATAAATTAATAATCACTCATTGAAGCTACAGGAAATTATGCCCATACCTTCAAACTTTATACTTTACATTTTTAGCTCGATTCTAATCCGGCCGATTGCTCGATGTCCAGACCCATTTGTATTGTGCTTTTTTAAGTCAAGCCACTGAACGGTACAATTAAATAGATTTCCACCATGGAAGTATTATCATTTCAAAACTTTTATCGCACGGTAACGGGTTAATGCAGGCACATTGTGCTACACCCTCGCACCGGCGCCACTTTGCACCTAATAAGGAGTTTTCCCTTGAAAACAGTTCGTATTCCAAACACAGATCTTGACGTTTCACGCATGGCTTTTGGCACATGGCACATGGGGGGAACTTGGGACAAAACCCCACCCACGGCCGACATGTTTGACCGTGCCGGCCGACTTCTTGATGCGGCCGTTGAGAACGGCATCAATCACATTGATTTAGCTGATATTTATACGATGGGTAAGTCTGACCAAGTTGTTGGCGATGCGCTCAGCAAACGGCCGGGTATGCGTGACAAGCTGGTTCTACAGCAAAAAGTAGGCATCGTGATCGGCGGCAATCCTGACTTTGGCCCCCCGGGTCGATACGACTTTAGCACCGCCCATATCGTGGGTGAGGTTGAAGCCAGCCTCAAACGGCTCAACACAGATTATGTAGACATTTTGGCCCTGCATCGGCCGGACCCCTTGTTTGAGGTGGAAGAAGTTGCGGCCGCTTTTGACCAGCTACATAGCAGTGGCAAAGTGCGCTATTTTGGCGTCAGCAATCACAACTGGGCCCAAATCGCTAATTTACAAAGCTGTGTCGATCAAAAACTAGTCCTAAATCAAGTCGAACTCAATATCATGCACCACTATCTGATCAGTGATGGGATGACGGCCAACATGGTCAACACAACACCTTACGCGGGTGCGATGGGTACGCTCGATTTCTGTCGCATGAACGATATTATGATTCAGGCGTGGTCACCGGTTGCGGGTGGCTCCATCTTTAACCCTGGTGATGATGCTCCTGACAATGTAAAAGCGGTTGCGGCACTGCTAAAAGAGTTAGCGGCCGAGAAAAATACAACCGCATCAGCTATCGCTTTTGCATGGCTCTTGCGCCATCCGGCCGGTATTCAGCCGATCATCGGATCCTTAAACCCCAGTCGCATTCCAGAAGCGGCCCCGGCCGATGCTGTAGAGATGAGTCGGGTCGAGTGGTATCGTTTACTTGAGGCGGCACGCGGAGCAGGTGTCCCGTAGGCCCAGCGTCCCTTAAATAGTGAGACGTGTTGCGTGGACTAATCTACGCAACACGTTCTACGCATCATATTTGTTAGTTGTTTCCATCATCTTCGCGAGCTTTAGCAGGGAGCTTTTACCAGATCGTGCAAAAACCAATCCAAAGGCTCGCTCGCCAAGTCGGCCGAGCGGGCCACCCCATTCATACGCATAGGTCCAAGCCAATTCGCAACTCGAATCGCTAAGTGGGGTAAGAGTGTAGTCTTCAGCAAATGCAGCTAAGGGCAGGGTGCCGCGATCAAACCGAAACGCCATGTGATGTGGCTCATCCCAAATAAAGAAATATTCCTCGATCGTTTGCCCACGGGTGATGACAGTGCGGGTTGTACCTACACCAAACGGTTTTTCACTTGTCCATGTAACGTCTAAGTCGATCCATTCTTTCCAAGCGGCCGCATCTTTAAACGATTCAAATACTGCCGCGGCCGGTTTATTGATCACTTGTCTGAGCGTTGTTGAGTTTGGGCCACTAAACGGATAATCATCCTTTACCTTTGTCATTTCGTGCATCTTGATTTTTCCTCGATTACAATTATTTTTATGAAAGCAATCTACCGCTTCGTTGGAAATTGTTCGGCGATTCTGCTGATTTTCTTAATACTACCTCTTACTGTTTTAAGTGTTTGGCACTATTTGCGCTCAAATGAATACCTCGAAAATGAAAAAAGGGTAGCAAAAGAATCTCTTTGTATGCCCATGATTTACCAATCAACTAAAAATTTAATCGACTTAGATTTAGTTGATTTCAGTCATATTGTTGAAGAAAACAACAAGGTAGTTCTGGAGCATTATCATCAAGTGCTAAAACCAACTCCAACTGATCAGTGGACATCGAACACTCTGTGGTCGGAATATTCAACTGCAAATAATGTCACTAACTTTATTTGCATGCACAACTTTCAGAGGTTCATCTTTGCCGAAGTGGAAACATCATGTATCCAAGTCCGTCAAATAAATTCATCGGCTGTTGAAATAGGTTATAACTGGTATTTATCTGATGGAGTTGGTGCAGGAGCCTGTCGCATTCAAGAGAAATAGAGCTTACAAATTTCCGCCCTTATTCAAATATTTCACAAACGGATCATGGTTGGCGTCACTGTTCCACTCATACTCTGACACCATGCAGGCCCATTCAGCTTTTTCTTGACCAAATAGCTCAGCAATGACGCCTAGCGCCATATCGGTCCCGGCCGAGACACCTGATGCGGTCACCATCGGCCCGTCTACAACCCAACGAGCTTCTTCTACCCAATCCACTTTGTCTGACTGCATGGTTGCTAGCGAAAAATAGAGTTTGTTGCTGGTCGCTTTCCGGCCGTCGAGCAGTCCGGCCTTAGCAAGCAAGGCAGAGCCGGTACACACACTCATCGTATATTTGACAGATGTGCTCCGCTCACGCAGAAAGTTGAGCATGGCTTCGTTATTCAGTTCCGGAATCGTCCCAATCCCACCGGGAAGCAAAATTAGATCAAGCGGCGGGCAGTTAGCAAAGCTGTAATCAGCTACTGTTTTAGGCCCTTGGGTTGATTTAACCGGCCCCGCTTTTTCAGCTACCGTCACGAGATCAACTTGGTCTAAAATGCCAAACATCTCAAGCGGGCCGTACATGTCTAACAGTTCAAAATTTTCGTAAAAGATGGCTCCGAGGGTTAGTTTTTGTTCACTCATAGGTTGTTGATCGAGGGATCAATCCCTCGGTTAAGATAAGAAATCCAATGAATCGGATTGGTGTTACATCTAGCCCGAATTTATCGGGCTTCATATTTTATCCGTAGGATTGATCCTACGGTAATTTGAGGTAGGATTAAAGCTAACTCTAACGGGGGAATACAAATGGCTGATAGCTCTATCAGCGGCTGACAGGTCTTTCAGCGGCTGACAAATATGTCAGCATAGGAGAAAAATGGCGCATCTAGAAACAAAACACACCACACATGACGGAGAAGAACTGTATCTGCAAGCTTGGATACCTGAAGATTTTAAGGCGGCCGTCTTAATTGTCCACGGTTTAGCCGAGCACAGCAGCCGGTATGCACATGTGGCACAGGCGTTTAATGAAAATGGATACGCCGTTTACAGTTTTGACGGCCGAGGACACGGCAAAAGCGCCAAAGGTGATCCAGATGCGTTTTACCCTAGCATCGACGACTACACCAAAGATGTTGGTGCGCTGTTTGGGAAAGTAAAAGAGCATGCGGCCGGTAAACCCTGTTTTATCTACGGCCATAGCATGGGGGGACTGATCACCAGCTACTACGAAATCACCCATCAGCCAGACTTAGCAGGCATTATTTTGACCGGGCCAGCCGTCGCTGTTGGGGATGATATTTCTCCGTTTTTGATCCGCATTTCGAAATTGATGAGTGGCATTGCTCCCCGCATGGCGACAACGGTTTTAGACGGCAATCTGATTTCGCGGGATTCCAAAGAAGTTGAAAAATATAACAACGACCCGCTTAACTATCGGGGTGGCATTCGGGCCCGTGTGGGAGCGGAAATGCTCAAAGCGATTCAACATGTCGAAGCCAACTCGGCTCAATTCAAAAACCCTGTGTTGATTATGCACGGCACGGCCGACGGCATTACAGCGCCACGCGGTAGTCAAGCATTGCATGATGGGGCCAGCTCGGCCGATAAAACCCTGCGTATGTGGGACGGGCTTTATCACGAACTACAAAATGAGCCTGAAAAAGAAGAAGTAATTGGGGAAATGATCGCTTGGATGGACGACCGGGTTTAACAACACGGTTGGCAGAGTCGCCTAACACGGTTGGCCGAGTTTAACAACACGGTTGGCCGAGTTTAGTAGGCCAGACGGAGCGAAGTTCCGTGTGTAAGCGAAGCGACAGTTATTTGACCCAATCGACCTGGCGGCCTGCGACATCAAACCCGCACGAGCGATAGAGCCGTTGAGCCGGCAGATTTGGACTCTCTGTGTAGACTTGCGCGACCTGCATTCCGGCCGCTTTAAACTCTTGCAGCCCTTTTAAGACAAGCGCCTTGGCCAAACCGGTGCGACGATATTTAGGACGAACACCGACCGGCTCAAAAACACCAATTTTGCGCTCCGTATCTAACCAGCCCAACGCAAACGCGACCAACTTACCGTTTGGGGCCACTACAACTAAATCTAAAGCTTGGTCTGTATAAACGGCCGTTTGGCTTAGCCGGGTATAGCTCTCCTCAGTTACATCATCTGTAAAAAAAGATTTGTTGTGCAATTTGGCCCGCCACTTGAGTTCCCCTGGCTCTAACAAACGGGCCTCAAACCCTTCGGGCAGCTCTGGCTGTTGCATGGGTGCCGCTAAATCAAAGCGATACCAGACATAGTGAAACATATCCGGCCGATACCCGATCTCGGTGAGTAAAGCCTCTTTCGGCTTGTCCCAATCATGTACCTGAACTTTCAGCTGAGCGTAGCCTCGTTTCTCGAAGGGAACATTGCGAAAACGCATTTCCCCCCAACGTAACACCCGCTTTTCTAGACCGGTGCCACGCAGCTCAGGATCAATAATAATGTCTAACCCGTGATGAGACGCCGTGTACCAGCCCATCCCCAGCAGGTCGTTTGATTCTTTGTCTTCCCAGAGCTGGATAACCGCAGATGCATCAAACTCGTCTGACCTAAAACAGCGCCAAGCCAAGTCCCCCACATGCAAATTAAGCTCCGGCCGATCAGACGCCAACGCGACCCGGCGCATAAAGACTGCAAGCTTATTAAAATCACCTTCACGGCCAAACGGCCGAGACACAATTTGTTTGGTTAGTTGCATCTTTATCTAATACAGCTGTCGCTTGCTCAGCCATTCAATTACATCGTCGATGTTTTTATCTGGGGGGAAAACCGGATAAAACACCTTTTCGATTTTGCCATACGTTGCAATCAGCGTAAGCCGTTTATACAAAGTCAACCCGGCAACCAGCTCAGGGTCCATCATTGGCAAGTTTAAAGCTTCGCGGAGCTTTAAGCCGTCATCGCTCAGCATCTCAAACGGCAGGTGAAGTCTTTCTTTCGCCTCTTGCTGATACGCACTGTTTTGAGTGCTTAACCCATAAACTTGGGCGTCTAGCGTTTGTAGCTCTTGAAAATGATCTCGAAAGCTGCATGACTGTGGCGTACAGCCCCGTGCCCCGGGAACCTGTTCCCACCCATCGGGCAGGGCAACCCCGGGTTGCCCTGTCATCGGATAGATGTAGATTACGACCCGGCCGCTAATTTTGTTCAGCGCAACTTCCTTCCCATTTGTGGCGGTCAGCGTCACATCCGGCAGCTGCATCCCGGTTAAATGGTCTGCGCCGCCATCATCAATTGGGGCGGGTAAATCTTGAGGCAGGTTTTCTAAAGCCATGATCAGTATGTCAGTAATCAGTGAGTCAGTAGGTCAGTTGACTGATTCACCGACCACCGAATAACGAAGTGGACCGATTACCTTCTAGAATCCTTCTAACTCAGACAAATCCGCAATCCCTTTCGCCAAACCAGCAATCCCCTGCATCAGGGCCAAACGATTGTTCCGGATATTTTCATCTTCATCCATCACCATCACATCTTCAAAAAATCGGGTGATGGCTGGCTCAAGGTTTGCCAAGCTTTGCACAAACGTACCAACTGTGCCGTCAGCGGCCGAAGCTGCTGCGCTATACGCTTCCGCTAACGCTTTTTCTTGGCTCAAGCTAAAGTCGGCCGGGCGCAATTCATGTTTGTCGGTCACTTTGCGAACAATCCGCACACAGCGAGCATATGCGTCTAACAACTTTTCCCAATTGTCGCTTTTTGTTGCCGCATCAAGTTGGGCAACCGCCTGCGACGCCATGTATGGGTTGTGAGATTGCTCGACCAAAACAGAACGGACCATCGTCGCCCGGAAACCGTGTCCTTCTAAAATCACGCTTAAACGATCTTGGATAAAGCCCATCGTCGCTTTTTGCTGATCCCAGCCCGCATTAATTTTGTCACTTTCTGGCAACAACGCAGCGGCCGCTTTGATCCCGTCACGCAGGTCTAAGCTAACCTTGTTTTCGATCAGGTTTTCAACAATATGGATCGCAGCCCGGCGCAATGCAAACGGGTCGTTTGACCCTTTGGGTGCCAATCCGGCCGCAAACAATCCGGTCAAACTATCCAAGCGGTCCGTAATGGCCAGCGCCATCCCCGCTTTGGTTTTTGAAACCCCGTTGTATTGTTCAGCGATGGCATCCGCCACAGCGTCCGGTTCGTTGCTCATGCGAGCGTAATTGCCACCCATAATCCCCTGCAACGACGTCATTTCGACCACCATGTTCGACCCAAGGTCCGCTTTGGCCAAGCTGGCAGCACGGGCGGCCGTATCAGACTCAGCCGAGCTAAGGCCTAACATGTCACTCACGGTTGGGATCAGTTTTTCAAGACGCTTGGTTTTGTCCAACATCGACCCCAAGTCTCCTTGGAAGGTGAGTTTGTCGAGTTCGGGCAAAAAGTCAGCAATCTTCTTTTCTTTATCGTTGTTGTAGAAGAAAACTGCGTCAGAGAAGCGGGCCCGAATCACCTGCTCGTTCCCATGCACAACTTTGTCTAGATGTTCACTATCACCGTTGCGCACCCCCACAAAATTGGGGAGCAGCTTTCCGTCAGCGCCATAAACGGGGAAGTAGCGCTGATGTTTACGCATAACAGCAACTAAAACCTCATCCGGCAGTTCTAAAAAGCGTTCTTCAAACGATCCGACAAAAACGGTCGGCCGTTCGATCAGATAAGTGACTTCTTCTAACAACCCCTCATCATCGGGGATCATTCCCCCTTTTTCTTCGGCCGTTTGTTTGGCCACGCTGGCGATAATGTGTTTCCGCTTGCTCGCATCGATCACAATGCCGTGAGCAGCCATCATTTTTTCATAGTTGGCTGCATTGTCGATCACAATTTCGGGTGAGCTTTCCGGCCGCAATCCACGACTCGTCCGGCCGCTGGCGATACCAGCATAGTCAAAGCTAACCTGATCCGGGCCATACAGCGCCACAAACCAACGTAGCGGGCGTGAATAAGCAATGTTGCTCGCGTTCCAACGCATCGCTTTCGGAAACTTGATCCCTGCAACGACACCGGCTAATTTTGCGGCTAAAACTTCTTGCACCGGTTTTCCAGCTTCGAAGACGGTTGCAACGACGTAACGCCGTTTCCCATCTTCTTTGACACGCAGGTCAGAAACGTCTAGCCCTTTTCCTTTGGCAAAGCCGATGGCCGCTTTAGTCGGGTTTCCGTCAGCGTCAAAAGCGCGGTCGGCCGGTGGCCCCGTCATTTCGCTTTCAAAGTCAGCTTGGCGAGCCGCCATCCCTGACACAATGACGGCCAAACGGCGAGGTGTACCAAACACATAAACTTTGTTGTAGCTAATGCGTAACTCTTTGAGTAAAGCTGGGATCGACTTTTCAAGCTGACCAACGGCGTTGGGGACATCTTGGGCCGGGAGCTCTTCAGAGCCAATTTCTAACACAAACTTGTGTGTCCCTTCGGTGGCGGTCACTTCAACCGGGGCCGCTTTTTCTAATTTTTTAGCCTGCCATGCAGGGTGTTCCATCTCTTTAAATGGATGGCCCATCTCCTCACGCTGTTTGGCATATTCTTTAGACACAGCGCGCGCCATGTTCCGCATCCGCCGGAAATAGTTGGCCCGTTCGGTAACGCCGACCGCGCCACGTGTGTCTAGCACATTAAACAGATGGGAGCATTTCAGGTTGTAATCATGTGCTGGCACAACAAGGCCATGCTCTAAACAGTTACCCGCTTCCCGCTCATAAATATCGTACGTTTGGCGCAAAGCGTTTTCGTCTGCCACATTAAAGTAGTATTCGCTATGCTCAATTTCAGAGCGCAACAATACTTTGTCGTAGCCAACGCCGTTGCCGTAATGGATGTCCCAAACACTATCGACCCCTTGCAGGGTAGAAATGATCCGATCTAACCCATAGGTAAGCTCAACGGCAACCGGATCAAGATCCATGCTACCAGCCTGTTGAAAATATGTGAACTGGCTGATCTCTTGCCCATCTAACCACACTTCCCAACCTAAGCCCCATGCGCCCAAGGCAGGTGATTCCCAATTGTCTTCTACAAAGCGCAGGTCATGTTCTTTACGGTTAATTCCAATCGCTTCTAAAGATTGCAGGTAGAGCTCTTGGGGATTACCCGGATCTGGCTGCAAGATCACCTGTAGCTGATGGTGCATCTGCAAACGGTTCGGGTTTTCGCCAAAGCGGCCATCATCCGGCCGGACCGATGGCTCTACATAAACTACGTTCCATGGCTCTGGCCCCAGAACGCGCAATACTGTAGCTGGGTTCATCGTACCGGCACCAACCTGCACGTTGTACGGTTGGGCGATAACACATCCATGATTTTTCCAAAATTCTTGTAGACGTAGGATCACGTCGTTGAAGCTTAGCGGTTCAGACATATTTGTTAGTCGAGTAATTTGTTAGATTTTAACGGGGCAGCAAGCTGGTCCGTTCAGCGGTCAAGTTTATCAGATTTATAGGCTTGCTGTGCAGGTTTACACGAATGGTTACAAGTTAATGGGCAGAAGTCTAGCAAAATCAGCTTAATCATAAAGCCTTGGTCTACAAAACATGTACACACAAAAGCCACAAGAGCCTGCACTGAAGGGTCAAAACGACCCTCACTCCTTACGAGCAATCTTTCAAAAATCCCAAATCTGTACAAAATATGGGCAATTTGCGGGCTTGATACGTACAATAAGGTTAGGAGTCCCGTACTAGTACAAAGAGGCATAAATAACGAATCATTTTTACTAGCGTCACGCTGTACTCGTACTACGTCAAGCACAGGCTAATAGAGTTAGCTTCGAGATTGACGTAGCCTTAAGTGTTTTGGCCGATTGAAATTTTAATCAAATGGCAGTTGATAAAACACTAGTGGACATAGGCAACTTTTTTCGGTAACCGCCTTCTAAAAATATCGTAATCAACCCTAGCAAATTCGCTTTAGCCTAACAGGCCAACGACTTTATCTGGCTGTCGATGACGATGTTTTTAAACAATATGTTTCTACATGATGTGTGCCAACTTTCAGCAAGCTGCGTCTGATAATCGAACTATTTGATAGATGAATCGGCCGCTTGCTCAAAGCGCAAAAACCTTAGCCCCCCAGAAATATTATGACGAAAAATTTTACAAACCAACCCCACTCAAGCAGTCGAAACCGTGTGATTTTGCTGCTTGGAATTGTCGCCATGTGCTTGGTAATAATTTTTTTAACCGGTAGATCTCTTGTGCAAAGTGTATTTGCGGCCGCCCCCGCAAATATTCGGATCGCGCATTTGGCCCCATTTGCGGCCGACGATACCAATGTAGATATCTACATCAATGAGATTCTGATCGCTCCAGGCAAAGCATTACACCAATCAACCCAGTATTTTGAATCTCCAACAAGTGAGCTGCTGGTGCGCGTAGCACTCAGCGGCACCACAACGTTTGTTGTTAGCGAGACGGTCACACTTGCAGATGACGCAGACTATACACTTTTAATTGTTGGCGATGGCAACAATCAACCGCTAGACGTGGTTCAGATTGAAGATGACAATAGCGCCCCGGCCGAAGGCAACTTTAAACTCAAGCTGGGCCATTTTGCACCTTTTGCTGCAGATATCGAGGAAACACGCGCGGACATTCGTCTTGACGATGGCACACCTATTTTAGAAAACGTTCCATTTGGGGCGGTTGGTGAGTTTGTAGAGCTACCCGCTGGCGTTTACGATGTAAAAGTAACAACGCCCGGTGGTGAAATAACCCTCATCGATGTGGCACCGGTTGAGTATGATCCGGGCGAAATTATTAGCCTTTTTGCTGATGGTGACGGAGCCAATCAAAATTTAGGCGTATTTGTTTACCCGTCCGTTTCATTCGGGTTTCCGCTCAGTTTAGAAGAAATTGTTGACCCCGAGCCAGAGGAAGCGCGACTGTATGTGGCTCATCTAGCTCCATTTGCGGCCGAAGATGGCACCAGCGTTACGGTTCGCTTAAACGGAACAGACACATTAACCGAGATCCTTTACGGGGATTCAACCGGCTATCTTAATGTCCCTGCCGGTGAGTATCTGGTTGAGATTTTGCCTACCGGAACTGAAACGGTGGCCATTAGCGCGACGGTCAATTTGACCGACGGGGTAGATTACACCGCAATTGCAGTCGGTGACGGTGCCAATCAGAGCTTGGCCATTCAGGCTTTGGTCGATGACAACAGTGCCCCGGCCGACGGCAACTTTGCACTACGCTTGGGCCACCTTGCCCCATTTGCAGACACCACGGCGGCCACCTTAGCAGACATTCGTTTACAAGATGGCACCCCGGTTTTAGAAAATGTCCCGTTTGGCGCAGTTAATGCCCGCGTTGAACTACCGGCCGGTGAATACAACCTCAAAATCACCACGCCCGGTGGCGAGACAACCCTCATCGACCCGGCTGCGGCCACATTTGCAGAAGGTGATATTGTGAGCGCCTTTGCAGTTGGGGACGGAAGCAACCAAGACTTAGGTGTGTTTGCGATTATTAACGGTGCAGCAGGTGTTTTCTTGCCGCTTGAAGTTGTTGAACCAGAACCGGAAACAGCCCGTTTGTATGTAGCCCACTTAGCTCCGTTTGCGGCCGAAGATGGCACCAGCGTTACGGTTCGCTTAAATGGCACAGACACCTTAATGGAAACGCTTTATGGAGATTCGACCGGCTATCTTAATGTCCCTGCCGGTGAGTATCTGGTTGAAGTTTTACCCACCGGAACTGAAACGGTAGCCATTAGCGCAACGGTCAATCTAACAAACGGTGTAGATTACACCGCGATTGCGGTCGGTGACGGTGCCAATCAGGGCTTGGCCATTCAAGCTTTGGTCGATAACAATAGCGCTCCGGCCGACGGCAACTTTGCACTACGCTTGGGTCATCTTGCCCCATTCGCAGACACCACGGAGGCCACCTTAGCGGATGTTCGTTTACAAGATGGCACCCCGGTTTTAGAAAATGTTTCGTTTGGTGCAGTTGATGCCCGCATTGAGCTACCTGCCGGTGAATACAACCTTAAAATCACCACGCCCGGTGGCGAGACAACCCTCATCGACCCAGCTGCGGCCACGTTTGCAGAGGGTGATATTGTGAGCGCCTTTGCGGTTGGAGAGGCAAGCAATCAAGACTTGGGTGTATTTGCGATTATTAACGGTGCTCAAGGCGTTTTCTTGCCCTTAGAAGGGGATGAGCCAGAACCAACAGGCCCT
This sequence comes from Chloroflexota bacterium, assembly GCA_020628815.1. GTDB lineage: Bacteria > Chloroflexota > Anaerolineae > Promineifilales > Promineifilaceae > WTJY01. The sequence continues at coordinate 32,990 of JAHDEN010000021.1, forward strand.
CGCTTGTATGTGGCTCACTTGGCTCCATTTGCGGCCGGCGATAACACAAGTGTCACGGTCCGCCTGAATGGAACAGACGCTTTAACTGAGTTTACCTACGGTGATTCAACCGGGTATTTAAACCTAGCGGCCGGTGAGTACTTGGTCGAGATTCTGCTAACAGACAATTCAACAGTTGCGCTGAGTACCACGGTGAATCTAACCGATAACGTCGATTACACAGCTCTGGCTGTGGGTGATGGAACCAATCAGTCACTTAGCATTCAAGAGCTTGTAGGTGACAACAGTGCGCCTGCGGCGGGTAACTTCGCCTTACGCTTAGGCCATTTCGCACCGTTTGCCAATACGCCAGAAACTACATTGGCTGACATCCGTTTGCAAGATGGTACGCCTGTTTTAGAGAATGTTCCGTTTGGTGCAGTTAACACACGCATCGAACTCCCGGCCGGTGAGTATGACTTAAAAATCACAACCCCCGGTGGTGAAATCACGCTGATCGATCCAGCTCCCGTCACATTTGCGGCCGGAGACGTGGTAAGCGCATTTGCGGTTGGAGAAGGGATTAACCAAGAGTTAAGCGTCTTCGCTATCATCAATGGTGCAGAAGGGGTATTCATCCCAGACGCCCCAGCAGGCGGCTCAGTCCAGATTTTCTTGCCCGTTATTCAGCGCTAAAATCGCTTATAGCCATGGCTCTGGGTAGATTGCCTAGAGCCATGGCCTATAATTTGGCGCGATCCTACCCGCTTAAGTTAAAAACTTTACAGCTATTTAAACCCATTATTAAGACGCAACGAAAGGTGTTCTTGTCACACTCCAGTACTAGACCTGATGACATGATAAGCACCCCTAGCATTACGCTAAACGCGTGATTAATTGTTACTTGGCAAATTAGTTTGTTTAGCAAATCACTGACAAATTAAGTTCAGCCGATACAATAATGGTTCTAATGTAGACATCGGTACCAAAGATGTATGACGAGAGTACCAACGAATCTATCATGGTGGCTTATCAATGTTATGAAGCCTTCACTTTTTATTTCAAAATTTCAGGCGTCGATTTTCGACTGAAATTCACTCCAGAATTTTTGGTCAACCCAGATCGACTGTGCCCATTTTGTTACCTTTGACAAAGTGATCGAATAAAAAAGAAGGCAAAATAAAAAGGAGAATCTCTTATGAAACATCAAATTAATTCAAGTTTCCCACACCTCCTGCAGCAGTCGAGAAATCGACGTGGTGCATGGCTCGTGTTGGGGCTTGTAATCGTTTCTACTGTCATGGGGGGCTTGTTAGCTTCTCAGGCATTTGCAGCGACTGACGTTCGTGTCCGAGCAGCGCATCTCGCGCCATTTTCTGACGGTGATACTGCGGTAAATATCAAAGTAAACACGTACGGAATCAACAACAAATCTTTTGGCCAATCTTCAAAATACTTTGAGCGCTTTGGCGATGAAGGGATTGTGCAAGTAGAGCTTGCTGCGGATGGCACGTTTGTTTTAAGTGACACGATCACCTATGCAGATTCAACCGACTTCACCATTTTGGTTGTTGGTGACGGATCTAATCAGCCATTTGAAATTGTTCAATTAACAGACACAACCGAAGCCCCAGCAGCTGGGAACTTTAAATTACGCTTGGGCCACTTCGCTCCATTTGCGGCCGGTACAGATGCAACTCTGGCCGATATCCGTCTAGACAATGGGGATGTGGTAGCTGAAAATGTCGCCTTTGGCGATGTATCTGCTTATTTAGAGCTGCCGGCCGGCGAGTATGATCTAAAAGTTACCGCTCCTGGTGGCGACACAACATTAATCGATATTGAGCCAGAAGAGTTTGGCGAAGGTGAAATTGTTAGTGTCTTCGCAATTGGTGACGGCGTAAACCAAGACCTTGGCGCGTTTCTATTTGCGCAAGAAGGGTTTGGAACGATCTTGGGTCTTGAAGAAACAGATCCAGAACCGGTCCCAGCTTGTGAAGCTGCATCTTCAACCGGTACATCATTTGAGTTTAACTACAGCAACATTCCAGATGGATCTGTCATTCTTCGCAATGGTGAAGAGGTCGGTACAGCTTCAGGCGATGGCTCATTTACAAGTGACGCAGCAGATCAAGAGGATGGCACAGAGCTGACCTTCACAATCGAAAACGATGGATCTTTGGTTGCTACTTGTGGCACAGTTACCGTTGTTCTGCCACCAGCTCCAACCGGTGGTCCACGATTGTACGTTGCCCATTTGGCACCATTTGCGGCCGGTGCCAACTCACAGGTCACGGTTCGCTTAAACGGCACAGACTCTCTCATCGAATTTGAATATGGCGAGTCAACCGGCTACCAAGAAGTTCTTGCTGGTGAATATCTGGTAGAAGTACTACCAACCGGATCAGAAACAGTTGCAATCAGTGCAACCGTTACTTTGACAGATGGTGTTGATTACACCGCAATCGCAGCAGGTGATGGGGCCAATCAAGCCTTAACCATCCGGCCGCTGATTGATGACAATGCAGAGCCAGCAGATGGCAACTTCGCCTTACGCTTAGGGCATTTTGCTCCATTTGCAGATACATCTGATGCAACATTGGCGGACATCCGCTTACAAGACGGAACTCTTGTTTTAGGAAATGTGCCATTTGGATCTGTAGCACCACGTGTTGAGCTTGTAGCTGGCGAATATGACTTAAAAATCACAACGCCTGGCGGTGAAACCACCCTGATCGACCCACTACCGGTTACCTTCAATGCAGGTGACATTGTTAGTGCATTTGCAACGGGAGACGGCACCAATCAAGAGCTTGGCGTATTCGCAATCGTAAATGGCGCAGTTGGCACCTTCTTGCCTTTAGCTGGTGACGAACCAGGCAATACAGATGCTCGTTTGTATGTAGCTCACCTAGCTCCATTCTCAGATGATGATGGTTCAAGCGTAACGGTACGCCTAAACGGAACCGACTCACTAACTGAGTTCAAATATGGCGATTCGACCGGTTACATTGTTTTACCAGCAGGTGAATACGATGTAGAAATCTTGCTAACCGATACAACTACAGTTGCGATCAGCGAAACTGTAACGCTTGAAGCGATGCAAGATTACACAGTCTTAGCAGTTGGTGACGGTGTTAACCAGTCCCTTGACCTGTTGCCACTTAACGATGACAACAGCGATCCAAAAGATGGATTTGGTAAAATCAGATTTGGGCATGCAGCTCCATTTGCTAACGAAGCTTTGGCAACCCGAGCAGATATCCGTCTGCAAGATGGCACGCCAAAAGGATCAGTTATTGCTCGCAATGTACCTTATAGCGCAATGACCGAGTACCTAACGCTTGCGGCCGGCACTTATGACCTCGTCATTACCGCACCAGGCGGCGGCACAGTCTTGTTAGACCCACCTGCAATTACGTTGGGCGATGGTGAAATCTTGACCGCATTGGTTACTGGTGATGGCACCAATCAAAACCTAAACGTCTTCGCTATCAGCAACGGCCAGAAAGGATCATTCATCATGGATGGCACGTTCACAGCCACAACACAGATCTTCTTGCCAGTCATTCGGTAAGCAAAGAGACGACAGTTAGTATTATCAGCCCCGGCCGGTTTTAAATCGGCCGGGGCTTTTTTTATACCCCTTTGCCCATCTATTTCTGATAAAATTCACCCCTATACACACCTATGAATTTTATAATCCGGCCCGCCACCCAAACCGATGCGCCCGCAATCACCGCCTGTGTAGAAGCCTCGTATCAACACTATATTCAACGCATGGGTAAAAAGCCCGGCCCGATGCTGGACAACTACGGAGCCTTGATAGAAGAGCATCTGGTTTTTGTAGCCACATCAGCTCAAAATGACACACTTGCAGGACTACTCGTTCTAATAGAGCAGGCAGATACAGTTTTGCTAGATAACGTGGCAGTTCATCCTAATTTTCAAGGGCATGGGCTAGGCAAGCGGCTAATGCAAAAAGCGGAGCAGGAAACCCAACGACTTGGTTACAGCTCAATTATCCTCTACACGCATGAGCTCATGACTGAGAATCAAGCCATCTATCAAAAGTTAGGCTATGCAGAAACCCACCGGATTACAGAAAAGGGATTTAAACGGGTTTACATGCAAAAAAGGCTGTAGCCTATAAAAACAAGCTACAGCCTTTAGAACAATTTTATTCAATTTCTAAACTATCAAAATCGCTGGCAGCATGACGCTCAGCCAGGTAGCCTTCACCACCCCGATTCACCCGTCGGCCCCGTTTAACGGCAGGTCGCTGATTAATTTCTTCAACCCAACGATTTAGGTTCGTATAAATACCCGCGTCTAAAAATTCGGCCGCATTGTTGTAAGAAGCCCCGTTCACCAAGCCGCTGTACCATGGCCAAATGGCAAAGTCTGCGATGGTTAGCTCATCCCCAGCGATAAACTGGTTATCGGCCAATTGTTTATCAAGCAAGTCCATTTGCCGCTTGGTTTCCATCGTAAACCGATTAATCGGATACTCCATTTTGTAGGGGGCATATGCATAGAAATGGCCAAACCCGCCGCCCACATAAGGGGCCGAGCCAACTTGCCAAAACAGCCAAGACATCGTTTCGGTCCGTTTTGTCAGATCGGTTGGCAAGAATTCGCCAAATTTTTCAGCCAAATAAAGCAAAATAGATGCAGATTCAAAAATACGCGTCGGCTCGGCCGTGCTGTGATCCATTAGGGCCGGGATTTTTGAATTAGGGTTCACAGAGACAAATCCGCTACCAAACTGATCCCCTTCCCCGATGTTGATGAGCCACGCATCATATTCAGCCCCGCTATGGCCAAGGGCCAAAAGCTCTTCAAGCATAATTGTTACTTTGACACCGTTAGGGGTTCCTAATGAATAGAGCTGTAGTGGATGTTTACCAACCGTTAGCTCTTTTTCATGGGTTGCCCCAGAAATCGGCCGATTAATATTCGCAAACCGGCCGCCAGATTCTTTGTCCCAAGTCCATACTTTAGGGGGCACATATTCGTTTGAATCACTCATTTTTAATTACTCCTTTTATCATCAATTTTTACGTCGTACAGTCGAATGGGGTCCAGTCGAGCAGATCTTTATTGATGATCAGGAGTATAGAGTCCCTTACCCTACAGGAGCAGCGCGCCTACACCTTTTTTATGCTACCAAATATGACGCTAACTTTAGTCCTCAAACAAAGCGGATAAGATATCAGCGTGCCAGCGGCCGTTGGCATGATCATACGCCCCAAATTCACCACTCAGTTCAAAAAAGGCCCAGTTAATCCCATTAGCCTCGGCCGACTGCCGCATTGACCGAATCCACGCTTCACGCGAAGGACGATCTACAGGAGTAGTTGGGTCATCGTAAACTCCAAATTCCCCTAAATAAAGGTCAACATTGTTAGCCGCCGCCCATTCGGCCGAACGTTGCATTAATCGTTGGTGCGCCTCTGCCTCAGTGACAATAATGGGATAGCAGTTGTTCACATCAGAACCAAAGCCCATGCACAAATCTACTCGGGCCAATGTCGGTGACACCAATGCCTCAGAGATCAATTGCACAGAAACTGAGCGTAGGTCGCCACAAGACGACACATCTGCCTGCATTTCAACCCAGCCATCGTCTCGGGTAACGGGCGCACCAAAATCAACCGCTACCACATCTTCCACAGCGACATTGCATAGCGCAACCGCCTCAAACGCCTGATCTGTCACCACCGTCAGAGAATCAAACTGCCCAACTGTCCCAACCAAATGGGTTGCAGAAAACGCTGCAAACTGGCGGTCAAATGCGATGTTGTACCCATCAAACGTCAGCGTTACGGTACTGTCCCAAGAATCATTTTGCCACGCTGAATCAAAAATCGGCCAATCCCCACTCCAGAAATATCCGGTTGGTGGGATGGGGTCAAACCACGGCGCACCCTGAGCGGTAAAATCGGTGGGGTCATACACATGAACCGTTACCATCAAATTCGGATCGTCGGGCAAACGCAGTTCAGTCAAACGCACCGGATGATTAAATTGAACTGGCCCAATGATCACCAATCTATCTGGATTTGTCTGGCGCACCGTTGCCAACGCATCGGCCAAAATATCGTTCCAAAGCTCTGGCTGAGCGTTAAACGCCCCTGTGGGTTCATTATTTAATTCAAATACAACGGTCGCCGGCCGGTTCGCATATCTTGCTCCAATCTGTGCCCAAATCGCATTCAGCTGTGCTCGATTCCCTTGTGGATCAGCATCTAGCTCCTCAAAATGATGCGTATCGATCACGGTGGTCAAGCCTGCTCGCTCCGCCTGGTCTAGCACCCAATCTACTTCTACAAAAAATGCCTCATCTATCAAAAAGCTAGGGGCTGGCCCGGTGTGGGCCGACCAGCGGATGGGAATCCGCACATGGTCAAAACCACCTTCGGCCGCCAGATCAAAAAAATGAGCCTCTATCTTGGTTCCCCAATCACCGCGCGGATCAACCTCAAAATCTCCAGCAAGGTTGATCCCTTTGGCCAAAGATGGCTGTGGTGCTTCGGGCGACATCACGATTGGGGCCAATGTGATCGACTCAGTAGCCTCTTCATCCAAGCTGGCTTCGGCCGTTGGTGTTGGCTGCGGATCTGCTTCAGTGGCTTCTTGTGTAGGGATTAACGCAGGTGCGGCCGGTTCTGGCTCATTGTTGGCCGGGGTTGTTTCAGAAGCTTGGCAAGCTGATAAAAACAATCCTGCCAAAATTAGGGCAACCAAAGTGATTTTCGGGTATTGATGCGTGGTGCGAAACATAGTCATGAAGATAGTTTTAGCCCACCTTGATTTTGTAAACCACAGATTCTTATCAGGCCGGCCGTTTAAAAATATAAAGTGACTTAGGAAAGGCTGAATAGCTGGCTTGTGAGTCACCGGTTGATGAAAACCAATCCATTGTCTGAATGATTTGTACACTAACCAGCTCCCAGCCTTTTGCACCCAGCTTTTCAAGCCCTTCATCTCTCGGCATTTCCTCTCCATCGACTGTCATCACCCAAACGATGTCCCCCATTTGCCAAGCCCGTTTATCTGTTTTATCGACGCTGGCTTTTGACTCACACGTTTTATATTCCCAAATTTGAAGTGTCATGATCTCCTCGGATATTTATCTTTAGCAGTTTTTATACCAAAATCCCTTCAAGCATAATCCTGAGCTTAAAAAGGATCAATCATGTACATCATGGTACCATTTCTCGGTTAAGCTTAACCCTGTTTTTGGCTCAATTTTAAGATTTATACCTAACTCCCGTTCAAGTCTGCCTTGATCAAACTGCCAGTTAGAACCCCACAAATAAACAAACTGCCGAGTCTGTAGCGTTGGTAGCCGATACCCTGACAAACGGGAAACTTTTTCTTGAACGGTTGCCAAGGGCAATAGCAGTTTTTGAGGAACTTTAATCGGCCGCACATTTTTACCGGCCGCCCGTTTAAGCGACTCAAAATATTCATTCTGTGTCACCGCCCCATCAGCAGCATATAAAAACACCTGATACTCATCTGAAGACCGGCTAACACAGCGCCACAAAACCTCAGCCACATTGCCGACATACACCAGCGGCAACCTATTTTCGCCTGATCCGATTTGAAACAACAACCGCTGCTTTAGCCGCTTCACTAAGTGTGCATAGCCTGCATCCCCCGGCCCATAAAACCAGCCCGGCCGCACCACAGTCGCATTGATTTTATCTTGCTCACAAGCACTTTTTATCGCCCGCTCGGCTTCCATTTTCGCCCGGCCGTAATCATCATGGGGCAAAAAGTTGCGGCTAAAGCCGCTCGCCTCACTCACCGACTGCCCCATAATCGGATCAAGCCCATGCACGCAAATACTGCTTACATAAATCAGCTTTCGCACACCGGCCGTCTCCATCGCTTGAATCACATTTTTTGTCCCCTGCACAATCGACTGCTCAAACGAGCTTGGCTTACGCCATCCCCCCTTGATCGCGGCCAAATGCACCACCGCATCACACCCAGCCATTCCGGCCGCCATCCCTTTTGGATCAGCTAAATCCCCCATATGCAGGGTGGCGCCAGCCGACTTTAAATGGGCCGTATTGCTCGTCGGCCGGACAAGGGCAACGATTTCAGCCCCATTTCCTAGCGCCATATCAGCAAAATAACGGCCGAGCAGCCCGGTTCCCCCCGTCAGAAACAATCTCATCTAAACGCTTCCTTTAAGATGCGCCCATCCACCTTTTCTTCATGGCCCGTCTCGAGCAAATGTAAAATAGTAGGTGCTAAATCTTCTAATGTCGCATCTTTAATTTCTTGACCGTTGGCGATGTCTGGTCCAGACAAAATTAAAACCCCAAACGGCTGATGGTCCGCATCAAATCGAACGCTGTTGCCCGGCATCGTTTCCGCCACCGGCGCCGCAGCCACATTCCATTCGATGGTAATGTCTGGGGCCAACGCCTTAAAGCGGCCGTGGTACACCTCATCGGCCATTAGCACCCGGCTCACACGCGGTTTGCCACTTACCGGATCAGTCCAATCAAGCAGCGCCTGTTTTACCGCCGCACATATCTCATGGTAGTTTTCATCTGTCACAACCCCCTGTTTTTCTCGCCCCGCACGGTTGATCCACACTTCATAAGGTGATGACCCTGCAAACGCCACTGTGGTTCCCCAGTCCATGCCAGCAAACCGAGATCCTGACTCGACCCGATTCCGCATCCCCGGCAACATGTGGCGCAAGCGTTCTTTCAAATGCTCGTTCACAAAATTGCGCAGACCATAGTGAACCCCACGCATCATGCGCTGTTTAAGCGGCACCTGCCCGGCCGACGTTTTGTGCGAAAACCCCTGTTGCAGTAGCCAGTCGCTCAATGATTCAGGTGTGGCACACAGCGGCCCAAATCCATGATCAGACATCACCAGCACGTTCATATCCTCTCCCACTTGGGCCAACAGCTGCCCGACTAACTTGTCGACAAACATATACCCGTCTTGTATCGCCGTCGCTTGTGCACCTGCGCCATTTACCATTTGTTGCCAAAAGAAATGGGCCATCACGTCTGGCAGGTTATAGGCGATGGCGGCTAAATCCCAGTCAGTTTTGCCCAATCCGTAAATAAATGCATCTGTTCGGCGTTGCGCCACCGCATAGCTGTCCTGTAACCCTTTTTCTGGTTGATCCTCTCGAATAGCGATTTGGATGGCGCTATCGATCTCATATCGTCCCACTTCTCGATCTATTTCGTGGATTAGATCGGCCGGATGTGCGAACCCCTCTACATGTTCCCCCGGTGCACCATACCCGGCCAGCATCAGCCCGTTAACCTTTGTTGCCGGATGGCTAAACGGGATGTTCATAACCACCACACGTTTGCCCCCGTCACTAGCGATCTGCCAAAAGGGCAAATTATCACCCAAGGCGTTATTGACCTTTTCCAGCGTTGTCCGGTCGGCCGACCAGTTAAACTCATGAAACACCCCATGATTGGCCGGATTTAGGCCGGTCGCAAACGTCGCCCATGCGGGGGCGGTGTCTGTATTGGGTACCGAACGCAGTCGGCCCGAGCTACCGTTTGTCATGAGCTTCGCAAAATTGGGCAGCAGACCGGCGTCCAGCCACGGCTCCATCAAATCAAAAGTCGCCCCATCCAAACCGATAACAAGTAATTTTTTGCTAACCATATTTATCTCAACAAATGCATGATCACAATCTTCATAATCAAATGGGCCAAAGATTTACCCGGGCAGCTATGTGTACCACCCCCAAAGCCGATCAGCTCAAACTTACCCGGCTTCCCCTGCATGTGAGGGCAAAATCGGCCGGGGTCAAACAGCTCCGGCTCTGGATAGATGGTTTGATCCCGGTGGGTTTCTCGCGTGCGGAAGCCAACCAACCATCCGGCCGGAATGGTAAACGGGCCAAACTCAACCGGTGTTTTTACACCGCGAAACAGTCCGTCAATCGTCGGTGCAGTTCGTTCAATTTCCCACAAAAACCGATTCAACTGGTCCAAGCGCTTTAACTGCTCAACATCGACCGTGGCCGCCATTTTGGCCAGCTCAACTTGCAAACCGGCCGCCATTTCTGGGTCGTCGGCCAATTTGGTTTGGATGCTACTTAACATCGTTGAGAGGGTTTCGTGACCCGCAAACAGTAAAAACAATAGATAGCCGGCCGCACCATGCTGATCGTTTTCAAAGCGGGCCAACACATCCTGCTGCAAAACGGTTTTGGGCTGTTGAAACGTCTGTTTGATTTCGGCCAGTAGCTGGTAACGCGCTTGCACCGCTTTGCCCCAGCGCCACGTGCGCCAGTGAAGTGGCAGAAGCGGAGACATAGAGCGACTGACTGCGGCCGAAAGCTGACACAGGTCGGCCGTTGAGCGTGATACCCCCTGCCCAAACAGCAACATCAACATGATCTCCATTGTCAGATGGCGAAACGCCGTGTGCCAATTGGCCGGAGTGTGTGCCTGCCAACGTGCAGCGTGATCAGCACAAATCTGATCAATTTGTGGCACCGCCAGCGCCATCCCCTGCGGGCTGAATAAAGCTCCCCATACCTGGCGCAGATCACGATGCTCAGCCTCATCCCATAAAAACGGAGCCTGTGGCCCAAATAAAGCCGCCATCGTTCCAGGATAGCCACCGGCTGAAGAAAACGCCCCTTGCTGATTGGTAAAAATGAATCGGTTCGCCTCGCGCCCAAGCATAAACACCACTTTATGCCCAAAAATAGACGTTTTAAAAACCGGTCCAAACCGCTGTAGCCGCTTGACTACAAAATCTGGATCGCGCCAGTAGGCCAGCGATTCGCCAATGCCGGGCAAGCCCATATCGCCTGGCGGAAGCTTAGCGGCTAATGGTGGCATGCTTTGATGTGTCGCCCAACCAACCAAACAGGGCCAAGAGCGGTTCGTCTAATGTGCGCGTCCCGTGCTTGAGCCACGGCCGGTGATAAATCGGTGTTCCCGGCTCTTGAATTTGCCAATCGCTCTCCTCTGTCCACCATTCGGCTCGGCCGGAAATCGGCACATAAATTTCGGCCGCCAAGTGGTTGTGAGCGGGGTAAAGGCAGTCAGGTGAAATCAGGAGCATCCCCACCGCAATATCCCTCTTTTTAATCATCCCAAACGAACCAACATACAGGTTGTACCCATACCAAGTTCTGAAACGACCCAAGCTTTCGTCATGAATATAGTTTGGGTTTCGGTACCAATCAACCGTTTCCCAATGGCCATCCACCTCATGAGCCAGTTCGCTCAGCAAGCCAGCGGGAGCATTAGTCAGCACATCGGCGCGGTAATCCCAAGCCGGTAAAGGCCTCGGATCTGCGGCTGGCCAATCCCAATCAAATGCCATAAATTTCTGGCGGATTTCTTCAACCACCTCGCCCCCTTCATCAAGGCGCGAAACGCTCTCCTGAAAAACCTCATTAATCTTCTCTTGTAACCATTTCATCCATTCACCCAATCTTGAATATGCTGGCAAACGTACTCAACCGTTGCCTCATCCACATAAGCGGCCGACGGAAGCCACAGCCCTCTGCGGCCAACTGAGGTGGCAACCGCAAATGTGCCCTCTCGTGCGTAACTCGGCTGCGTATGAATGGCCGGGTAGTAGGAACGACTTTGAACGTTATTTTCCTGAAGGTAGGCTTTCAATCCGTCCCGATCCTCAACAAACAGATCAGGATACCACGGGCAAATCCCGTCATCCGGCCGTTTAACCTGCACCCCTTCTAGATCCTCAAGCCGATCACAATACCAGTGGCACAGCTCATGTTTCCAAGCCACCCGCTCCTTTAGTTTTTCCATCTGCGCCAAACCCAACGAAGCCAGAACATCGGTAAAGTAGAAGTTAAATCCGGCGGTTGGATGGACATCGCGGCGGTCTAGTCGGCCGTGATTTTTGAGCCGTTCAACTTTTTCATACAGTTCATCATCGTCCGTTACGATCATGCCACCGCAGCCGGTCGTGATAATTTTAGTCGTGTTGAACGAAAAACAGCCTAGCTTTCCAAATGTGCCTGAATGTTGCCCGGCCGAAAACGAGCCTAACCCACAGGCGGCATCTTCCACCACAGGCAGCCCGTACTCATTTGCGGCCGCTACAATTTGCCGCATTCCGGGATCATGTCCGTTTAGCCACACCGGCAAAATCGCCTTAGTGTGAGGGGTGATCGCCTGTCTCATTTTTTCGACATCTAAACCCCAAGTATCCGGATCAAGATCAACCAGCACAGGCGTGCCGCCCGCAAGCGTCACCGCATTTGCTGTCGCCACAAACGTCAGGTCCGGCACGATTACCTCGTCTCCATGCCCCACCCCCAACGCCATCAAACTAAGCGCCATCGCGGTTGTACATGAGGGAACCGCTACCGCATATTTAACGCCCGCATACTCTGCAATCCCCTGTTCAAACGCATCGGTCGCCTTCGCCTCCGTCACCCAACCTGATCGAATGCAATCTGCCACAGCATCGGCTTCGGCATCATCAAACACCGGTTCCATTTGATAAATATATTTTCTCATCATCGCTCCTTCATCTACTAGCCTGCAATATAAATGGCTGAATTTGCAGAATTTTAGACTAGCTGGCCCAACTTTTCCTCGTAAAAGGCAACCAGCCGGTGGCATTGTTTCAGCCAGTCAAACTCAGTTTCGGCCGTGGCCCTTGCATTTTTTCCTAGCTCAATCAGGTGGGATGGGTTGCTCAAAAGCTCACTCACTTTCTCGGCCACATCCTCTGCCGTAGGCTCAGCCAAAACACCGATCTCATAATTAGCGACAACGTGTGTTACATCACCCACCGCCGTCGCCACCGTGGGCTTACCCGCTGACATATAATCATTTAGCTTCATCGGCCAACGCCCCCGATTTGTACCTGAATCTTGATAAGGGAGCCAATGTAAGTCACAAGATGATAGCCACAAAGATAATTCAGCATACGGGATTTTTCCGCTCAAGATCACTCTGTTAGGCTCAGCCACCATCTCTTTTATCGGCCGATTGGTGTATCCGATCCAGACAAAATCGACATCGTCACGCAGTTGGCAAAGGGCATCAAAGCTTTCCACCAGCAATTCCGCATCGCTCGGGTAAATGTTACCCAAATAACCGACCAAAAATCGGTCTTGTGACAAGCCCAGCTTTTCTCGACATCTGATTTGATCTACCGGAACAAAGTCTTGAATATTAGCCCCATCTTTTATCTGCAACACGTCGGCCGGTGACATACCTGCTTCAATCGTTTTTTGTTCTAGCAAGCTACAAATCACTGTAGTTCCCAACCCAACCCTCCTAAATCGATTCTCGAAAAACGTATCGACCACGCGCAAAATTGCACGGTGCATCGGGTTCGCCCGCTCTTCTACCGATCCACCTCGGCCAAACCAATCCCCCCAATCTAAAAACAGTGGGATACGTTTGATGTGCTTCCCAAATAATGCTGGGAAAATCACCGTCGGCCGGGTCTCAAACGCATGGATCAAGTCAAACGATTGGTCTTTTAACCACCAAATTCTATTTAAGCAGTTCCAAAACCCCCAGCCGGAACGCAAGGGTCCCCAGAGTAAATCAGGTGCTTCTACAACCTGAATGCCATCCCGCTCAAACCGGTTTACCCCCCAACGACGGCCGGGAGAGGTACAACAAATCGTCACCTCATGCCCCATCTGCACCAGATGTTTGCCAAACTGGAACATGCGCCAATAGGTGCCAACACCGGTTTGGTTTAGGCCAATAAATAAAATTTTCATCGCAGAAAGATTGTATGCTCACCCGGCAGGCGTCCCCAACCTGTTACAAACTACGCTGTTAAGCCAAAGTACATAGGCTCAATTCTATTAAATCATCGGAAAAAACCAACTTGTGACCCGTTCCAATTCCCTTTTAATAATGGATATGCGACAACGAGTAGCCCAATTGCAACGCTTAACACAACAAGCTGAAGGTCTGAAATTGAATTAAACACGACTGGGGAACTGACTTCTTCAAATATTGAATGAGCACCGGCCGCACCTAACCAGAAAAACAGGACAACCGCACCGATGGCAGACAGTACAAACGCGGGTACAAAATCTGACCAATGTAAACGGAATGGCTCTTGCGCAACTTGCGGCCGGATAGATTCCATCGCCCGAGCCGTAAATCCGGCCGGGGGAGTATCGGGGCCAAGCTGCACCAACAGGCTATTTAATTCTTTATCCAAATCGGTGGGTTGGGTTTCAAATTCTGACATAAGGTTTTTTATCCAGCACTGACAATTATAATCTAAAAATCAGTCTGTACGTGTCTCTAATCGCTCTTTTAGCATTTTCCTTGCCCTAAAGATACCGGTTTTCACCGTTCCTAAAGGCAAATCAGTAACCTGAGAAATCTCTTGATAGCTTAAATCATTCACATGGCGCAGCACAATCAGCAATCGGTAACTCTCGGGCAATGAATTGATCATTTCTGATAGTTGAGCCCGCTGCTCGGCCCGAATCATCTGCTGTTCGGCCGGTAATGCCTTATCTGAAATCACGATTGAATCATCCGGGTCCAAAGCAGATAAATCTCGTTTTAAGTTGGGCAGCCGGTTGTAACACAAATTGGTAGCGATCCGATAGAGCCATGTCCGAAACTGCGCATCGCCACGAAATTTCGCTAAGTTTTGCCATGCCCGAATAAATGTCTCTTGCGCCAAATCCTCAGCCTCTTGCACATCAGGGAGCAAACGATTGGTAAGTGTAAACACATACCGTGCATGATGATTCACCAGCGCTTCAAACGCTCGCGTATCCCCCTGCTTTGCTCTTTTTATGAGGATTTTTTCAGCAGTCATATCCTTTCGTTCAATACCCTTCATCCTATTAGAGCAGATAATTAAAAAAAAGTTTCACCAATTTGAGAATTCGTTTTTAGCACATCTTCTCAGTCGTTTTCAATGCTTGCTGCAAGTCGTCATACCCACGAGGGTGAGTATCTAGTGCTAAGTTTCAAGCTGTATTCTGTTTCTACGTTCAGCTTATTTGCAGAGGCCTGGATCCCTTTCTACTTAAATGATGCTGGGGCCAATTAAATTCAATTTGCAAATTAGTGAAACTTTTTTGAAACTTCAGTGTCTAAGTGGGTGTAAGGCCATTTTGGAAAGCAATTATTCAACAAAAACTTTCCCTTAAGAACGTGATTTAAATTTATGTCCCAACTGAAGGTTAAATCTCAGGAAATCAATTTGCAGATGGGACAGTAATTTAGACTTCAGTCCTTACGGCCGTGTCAACAAAAACTAACATCCGTGTCGGGCAAGTTGACATTATGCGGCGATCTAAAAGATCGATAAAAGAGTAAATTCTTTATGTCGCCCAGACAGTTCAAAATCGAGGTGAACTCATGTTTTTAGATGAAGACATTGTTATCGCAATAATTATTCCATTCATGATCATGTTTATTGTCAGCACCGTTGCTGTCGTATTCATTCGTATGCTAAAGCATCGCGAAATCATCGAATATGCAAAACGAGGCATGTATCCCCCTTATCAAATGGCGGGTTCAAAAGTGCCAACACAATCATTCAAGAATGGTATTACCACCACAGGCATCGGATTAGGCATCACATTTGGTCGTAGTCTGATAGGAATTGGCCCGAGGCTTCTAGCTGGGTTTATCCCTCTATTTGTGGGGCTGAGTTTAATGCTACGTGGCTGGCTAGATATGCAGGCCGGGGTTCAAGATACCCCAGAAGATTGGCCGAACGAGCCAATCGGTATGGAAAAACAACCTGACGATTTAGACATCGATATAAAACTTTAACCTAATGTTTTGTCAATTGTCGCTTGATTGATGAAAAGAACTATCTAATTCGTTCATCGGGAGACTGGACCCTTACGCGAGGGTGGGTGTGACGAGCCACCCTCGCGTTCCCTTTTTTGATATTCTTTGTCGTGCATAACACTCTAACAATCACACATTGCTGATCTCGCGATTAGCACCCTTTTTCTTAATCACACATCTGAATTCACAATTGTGTTGTGCGCGGCAAAGTTTTCAACCTGATGAGGGTTGGGCCAATGGTTCACCCCTCATCAGTTATAAATAACGCAAAAACGTCTCAGGGTCATTTAGAAAATCACGCGTAAGCGTCACGTGTTCTAGCTCTTGCCAGCCTATCTCCTGCACTCTCCCCTCATCAAAACTTAAAATTTGCGCTCCGGGATACGCCATCAAAATAGGTGAATGGGTCGCAATTACAAATTGGGAGTTATAGGTTTCAACCATCTCTTTTAACAGCGTCAAAAAGCCAAGCTGACGAACTGGGGAAAGCGGTGCTTCCGGCTCATCAAGCAGATAAATGCCATTGGGGGTAAATCGATTTTGAAACAGCATCAAAAAACTTTCCCCATGTGATTGGGCATCTAGCCCATCTCCGTAACGTCGTTTTAAAGCACTTAGTTCTTTGCGGATGGGGCCAAGCTGCAGCCCACGTGCATAATCATCCCGGCCGTTTTCGTTATATTCTGCCTGTATCCGAGCCTCTTCATCCTTTAAATCCGCCTCTAATTGTTGGATGCGTTTTGCAAAGCCAAAAAAGTCTTCGGCCCGCAGAAAAAATCCCTGTTTATTTCGCTTGCTCCACACCAATCGCAAATAGTCGGCCAACGGCCGCACCGCATCCAACGTCTTGTCGCTCTTTAGTGGCTCACCACCCACGGCCGGAATATCTATCGCACAGGCCAGCCCTTCTAGCAGCGTTGATTTACCTGATCCATTTTCACCCACCAAAAAAGTAATGGGGGCGGTTAGCTCAATTGTCTTGAATGACTGCACAACAGGCACACCAAAGGGAAAGGTTCGGTCAAGCTCGGCCGGGATTTCATTCAATCTTATTTCTCGAAGGTGAAGCATTTAATCAGATGGTCTCCGGATAATATAGGCATGTTTTTCATCCCCATCAAATCCACAAGATTGATAAAAAGCATGTGTCGATTCTTTTTTCGAACCGGTCATCAACATAACTTTATAGCAATCGAGATCCCAAGCATACTGAACAGCATATTCGATCAGTTGCTTACCATATCCGTTTCCCCGCATTTGCTCATCTGTCACCACATTTTCTATGATCGCATACGGCCGGGCAGACCGTGTCAAGTTAGGAATCACATTTAAATAACAAGTAGAAATAAGCTTTTGAAGATGCTCAACCACAAAAACACACAACCCATCCTGCTGAAGGATTTGTTCAAATACCTCATTAACTTTTTGTGGGTACTTATCTTCTGAATTTAGCTGTTTATATAATCGAATTAGCTGATCTAAATCGTCTCTATGTGCTTCACGAATCTGAGCAACCATACTATTAATCTCTTTTTGGCAGATTTAACCTGTTTAAACAGGTTTTGTATTTTAGCAGAGGGATTCATCCCTCGCCCCTTGCGCATAAAAACAAAAAAGCGCCCCACTTTCGCAGGACGCTTTTTTAGCAATGCAATCAGGGATTGCTAAGTAGATAACCTATTACCGGTGCTCTTCGAGATAGGCGGCGACATCGTTAAACGTATATTCGTGGTCTGGATCGTTGATCAAGCCTGACCATGCCCACCACAGGCGGCGGATCGGGTAGTTTAGGTCATGATCGTTACCCCAGTGGTGCCACGAATAATAGCTGTGTGACACATAGTTCCGATCATTCAGATCATTTCCATCAGGGAGTCCAGAATAGTCTGCACCAAACGGTTGATTTATCCGCTCAACAACCAGTTGCCAATCACGGCCATCGATGCTTCGCCAAACCTCAAGTTTCCCACGATTATCTGGGTAAAACTCAACCCGTATAATCCAATCTTCCCACTCTCTTGAACAATCAAAATGGTAGTTAGCTGGGTCATCAGAATTGCTCCGATCAGGCCGATTGGTATTGGACCAAGCTCTAACGGATACCATGCATTGACCGCTATCAATGTACCAAGCCAGCATGGGAGAAAGGCCATCAGCACCTTGTGGGGAATGCCACTGGTTATAAAGCTTATGATCCTGTGAATTGATCAGGCCTTCATCCAGCCGAACACTAAACGCTTGCCAAACAGTATCGCCCAATCCAAATGTCTCGGAATTTTCTAGAAACGAGGTCTGAACTCTCGTCCCATCAAAAAACAGCGGATCATTAGACGGGTGCACAGTTGGGTTGTGCATGCCAGAACGGTATTCGTAGCCTTCATTCGTCAGCCATTGGGCTGCATATTCAATTACCGTCCGATTTGGATAAACAGGATCAGCCACTCGCCCATAGCGAAGCTCAGTTCCATCGTTCATCACAAAACTTTTGATTTCGGTATTTGAAATTCCAGTTCCAAAGTCCCTACCGGCCGTTGCACCCACATTAAAGGTGTCGCCGACCGCAATAATTTGTCCGCTTGAACGCTGCAGCAATGGCACGTTTGGATCAAACTCAAAGAGGATATCGTTCGACGCAATCGGCTTTGTTGGTGCAGGATTTTGATC
>JAHDEN010000022.1 GCA_020628815.1 Chloroflexota bacterium
GAATACCAAGCCAAAATCAACGAAGCAAACGACATGCTCATGAATCCTGAACCTATTGCCGCCACCTATGGTGAAGGTGAGGAAGAAGCTGAGTATGACGAAGAAGAAATGGAGGAAATGGAAGAAGAGGAGGAGTATGAGGATGAAGACGAAGATGAGGACGATGATGATGAAGGTGGTCTTCTCGGAATCGGCGGCATCCTTGGGTTAGGAGAAAAAGATGACTAAAGCGGCTCCCAAGCGCAAACGTCCCTCCGCACTTGACCCAACGTTACTTAAAACAACGTTGGCCCTCGGCACAGTTCTCGCCACTTATCTGGGTGCGGATATGCTAGCCGCCACAGATCCAACGCAGGCGGCCGCACCTGAATCACAACCGGCAGCGCAAATGATCGAGATACCAAACTCAACCGCGGCCGATGGCTTTACCCTCAATCTCGAGCCGATACCCGATGTGGTATCGGCCGACCAAATCCCACAGCCGGTCGCCAAAAGCCGATCATCTAATTAGCTAACGGATAGAGGCACAAGATAGGGATAGAGATGTAGTTATAAACCTGCAATCTCTATCCCCTCTCCCTATCTCCATCTTGCCCAAATCTCATGTCAAACTCAACTCAACCCATCGTTCCAGAAGAAGAACAATACAGCTATTCTTGGTGGGTTCCGCTCATCATTTTTGCAGTTATTTGGTGGGTCATTCCTTGGCTTATTCCTCAGCTACCGGTCTGGGTCGTAAGTGAAAAAGCGGCTTGGTTTCTCAGCCGTTCGAGCGGCGCAGTGGGATATTTGACCATCACCGCTTCGACCATCTGGGGGCTTTTGCTCAGCACAAAGCTGGTGAAGGAGTTTGTTCCCCCGGCCGTATCACTTGCGATGCACGAATGGCTCTCGTGGACCGGAATCGGGTTGGCCGTTTTCCACGCTTTTGTATTGCTTTATGATTCCTACTACACTTACACAGTCGCCCACCTGCTTATCCCGTTTATCGGCCCATACAATCCGATGTGGGTCGGTGTTGGCACCATCGCCTTGTACCTAATGCTGATCACCACCGTCACCTTTTACATGCGAAAAACGATAGGGCAAAAGAATTGGCGCAAAATCCACTATTTAACGTTTGTCGCCTTTATTTTTGCTACAGCACATGGGTGGATGGCGGGCACCGATTCGCTCCAATTGGCGACAATGTATGGTGTCAGCGGATTTAGCGTTTTGTTTCTAACCATCTACCGTATTATTGACGCAGCGACGAGCAAAACGAAGAAAAAGAAAACAGCATAGTTTGTAAGCTGGTTGGCCACGAGTTGAATTCAAACGCAACTAACCAATCTACGAGCTATTACTTCCAAATGACCAACATTCTCTTAATCGACGACGATCCACTCATTACCCGGCCGCTGGCCCAATCTTTAACCGGCCACGGCTACACGGTTGATATTGCTGAAAACGGTAAAATAGGGCTGGAGAAAGCACTTAACAACCGGCCGGATATCGTTCTGCTAGATGTCATGATGCCGGAAATGAGCGGTTGGGACGTGTGCAAAGAGTTACGTGCCCAAAGCGGAGTTCCCATCCTGATGTTAACCGCCATGAGCGAAGAGATTGATCGCATTTTGGGGCTTGAATTAGGGGCCGATGATTACATCACCAAACCATTTAGTGCGCGCGAATTGGCCGCACGCATCAAAGCGATGTTACGCCGAGTCGTCATCGACCAAACCCCAGTCCCTGAAAAAACGGTGACCATTG
The DNA here is from genome assembly GCA_020628815.1 of Chloroflexota bacterium. GTDB lineage: Bacteria > Chloroflexota > Anaerolineae > Promineifilales > Promineifilaceae > WTJY01. The sequence continues at coordinate 1,753 of JAHDEN010000022.1, forward strand.
GCAACTTAACCGTCAATTTTGACCGGCGAGAAGTGATTCAAAATGGGGAACAGCTGACCTTGCGCTACAAGGAATTTGAATTGCTCACCCTGCTTATGAATAAGAAGGGGCAGGTGGTTGATCGGGCAGAAATTTTTGACTTGGTGTGGGGGACCGATTGGCTGGGTGACACCCGCACGTTAGACGTTCATATCCGATGGCTGCGCGAAAAAATTGAGGACGATCCAGGAAATCCCGTTTTGATCCAAACGGTGCGGGGTGTTGGCTATCGATTTATCACAGGGGATGGTTAAACCAATTTGTAGCGGCAAGATACCCCTTTTTTGTCCCAACTATTGTATTTACCCGCGTCTTTTAAGCTAGACAAGTCGCAAAATATCGCCAATCCGGGGCGAGCCATTCGGTAAAATTGATTTTAATATCCAAGTTTTTCCCCGAATGACTAGCCTCTACAACTGATATTAAATCGGAGGGGCTAGTCATCGCCAGATGAAAGGGGCAATCTTTGATTGTCACGCTCATCTGAAGCGATGGCTCGCCCATATAACAAACAAATTTGATGTCTTGAGATGTTGTAACAATACATTAGTTGGGACAGATGGATACGCCTGAACAAACTACCAATTAATCACAACTGGCTGGTGGATCTCGCCCGGCGAAATGCAAAATTTTTTAACGAACCAAATCAAACTTCGATTTAGCCAGATTGTTTCCATTCCGGGGGTGAGTTCCCCTCATTTGATAGCAGGCGGACTCTTTTTAATTTAGCCGGTAACTCACCCCTACGGCACGAACATGTTCAATTCACTACGAAATCGACTCATCACATTTTACTTGGCCGTCGTCATCCTTGGTTTTGGTGGGCTTACCTTATGGTCGTCTAACCAAATCATGGCCAGCACCATTACTGACTTTGGAAACTCGCTCCAAATTCAAGCGCTGTCTGTTGGCGGCCGGCTGGGCGAAGCAATGGAATACAATCCTCAGGGTGCAGCAGGCATCCTGCAAGAAACGGCCGACAATGTGGGTGGAGAAGCAACCCTATTTAATCGTTCGGGGCAGCTTCAGGATTCGACTTCTCAAACTCCATTAGCTCTTGTGCAAACCGATAGTTTTGTTCTACAGCAAGATGGGTCAAGAACAAGCCAAATTATCGCCTCGGCCCCGGTTGGAGAAGAAGGGGAAATTAACGGATACATACAAATCAATGTGCCCCGTTCGATACCGGCCGCGACTGCTCGACAGCGCCTGCTCGCATTGTGGGCCGTTTTTGCCACGTTTTCCCTACTCGGCATCTCAGCCACGTATTGGCTTATTACATCCGTGACTCGGCCGCTGGAGGATTTACAGCAAACGGCCCTGACTATGGCGGGTGGAGATTTATCCCAGCGTGTTGCAGACCCTAGTCCCGATGAAATTGGGGATGTCGGCCGGGCGTTTAACACGATGGCCGAGCAGGTTGAAAACATTGTGGCGGACCAACGGGCTTTTGCCAGCAACGCATCCCACGAGCTTCGTACCCCGCTGACCACCATCCGGCTCCGCACCGAAATGATGCTGCACGACGATTTAAACGAGGAAACAAAATCTGAATTTGTGGAAGAGATAGACAGTGAGGTCAAACGGATGTCGGGGCTTGTAGACGACCTGCTCTTACTCTCACGCATCGATGCCAAACGGCTTTCAGCCGGAACAGAACAGATCGACGGGGTACGCCTCATCCAACAATTAACTGCAAAGTTGCAGCCCAAAGCGGCCGGAAAAAATATCACGCTGTCACTTGATTCAGCTCTTGGGCAGTGTCCCATCACCGCAAATCTAAATCATGCCGAAACCGTTTTTCGTAATGTGGTTGAAAACGGGATCAAATACACACCAGAGGGTGGCCGTGTCTCGATCAACTTAACACAAACGAAAGAGAAATTTCAGGTTGCGGTCACCGACACAGGGGAAGGGATTACGGCCGAAGATTTGCCCAATATCGGCAAACGCTTTTTTCGAGCCGACCGAGCCCATTCTCGAAAAGTGGCCGGAACCGGTTTGGGGCTGGCGTTAGTTGTGTCGATTTTGGAGCTATATGATGGCACGCTCGATGTTAAAAGTGACGGGAAAGGGAAAGGGGCAACGTTTGAAGTCAGTTGGCCCCTGTAGCAAAGCGAACCGAAGCTGGGGCGTGATCCGACCCACCCCAGCCATTTAGCAAATAGGCCCCAGTCGGCCGAAGATCATCCCCACGATACAGCACATAATCAATCCGCCTCAGCCCATCATCTTTTTCAGCGTCTGCCACGGTCCACCCATTGCCACGCAACCCCGCCTCACGCTGTCCGATCGTCATCTCTTGGCTCAACATCCGCATCGTTTCAGATGTCTCTACGCTGTTACAGTCACATCCCAGCAACACAGCTCCATCAAATTGGGCGATGGTTTCTAAAATCACTTCCGCCTGCCGATTTTGGGTGCGGGTGCGCTCATTAATGATGGCCGGGCGCTCTAAAAGGGGCGGATACTGCAACCCGTATGGGTTTAGATGGGCCGAAATCAGCATGAGCCGTTCACCACCAAACTCAACAACTGCAACTGTCGCTGGCCGGTCGTTTTCTAAATCAAGCGAATAACTTTCGACAAACGGATGGCGGCTAAAAACGGCCGTTGTTCCGTAATCATGCGGGCCGCCCAGTTGAGCATAAGGGTAGTCGTCGGCCAAACGGGTTTCCAGCTCCACAAACATTTCCGGCCTGACCTCTTGCAGCATCACAAAGTCTGGGTTGTTGGTACGAATCACACTCGCCGCAGCGTTGTAATCCTGATTGGAGTACAGCACGTTGTAGGTCAACACGCTCATGTTTGGCTCGATGGCTTGAGCCGGGGTGGGAATGACATACGGCGCATAGAGATAGCCAAACAGCGCGGCCGGGAACACAAGCCATCCCAACAACCGCCACTGACGCAGTGCTAAATTAGCCAACAGCAAAACCGGCAGCGGTGCAAACAAATAAAAGACAAGGCGGTTAACCAGCACCAACGGCCACCAGCCGTCTTTGATGGTGAGCCACAGCAATAACCAAACGGTAATCCCCAGAAAATAGCTCCTCGTTCCAAAGGACAAAGCTTTTTTCAAAGTATCTAAATTCATGTAGGGAATAATCATGCTTTTTTGGCTGTCACATCAAGCACATGGGTGCATGCGTCATTCCTGCGCAGGCAGGAATCTAGTACTAGGCTTATCGCTGGATACCCGTCCGTGTCTCCACAGGGATGACGCACGGGCATGACGTTTGCAGCAAATCAACGTTCGTTCTAACCGGCTTCCAGCCCCTCAAAATGTGCGGCCAAAAACCGGCCGATCAACTGATTCGCCTTCTCCGGTTCATCATGCTGCACCCAATGGGTCGCTTCCTCCAGAAAATAGATACTCCCCTCATCACAATACTTAAGACTCTGAACCATCGCCTTGCGGGTGATGGCAATATCGTTTGCCCCAAACACAATAAACATCGGGATTGTGACTCGCGGGTTTTGCAACTGCAGCCGCCCCCATAATAACGCCCGATACCAGTTCACCATCCCCGTTAACGCCCCTGGCCGGGCCCAAGCCTCTTGGTATTTTTGCAGGTCCTCGGCCGTAAATGTGTCATCATGGCTCGACCCCTCTAAAATTTTAGTTCGCGGAATCAAAAATTCAGGCAACCACGGCAGTTGGAACGCCAGAATATACCAACTCTTGCGCATTTGCTGCGGGTTGGTGCGCCAGCCGTTGCGCACCGCGTCCACATGCGGCACGTTTAGCACCATCGTGCGGTAAAATTTTTCAGGATTACGAGCCGCCAGCCACCAAGTCACAACCGCACCCCAATCGTGCCCGATCAAAAAGACTTTTTCCCGCTTAAAGCCGTCTATCAACCCCACGATGTCATCCGCCAGCTTATCGAGATGATAATCAGCCACCCGCTTCGGTTTGTCCGATTGGTTGTACCCCCGCTGATCCGGTACCACAACCCGATACCCTTGACGCACCAAAAAGGGAATCTGCTCTTTCCAGCCGTACCAAAACTCAGGGAAGCCGTGCAGCAAAATCACCATATCCCCCTCTGTTGGCCCGGCCTCTACCGTATGCAGCTTAATACCGTTCGTTTCTCTAAAGTGATGCTCCAGCACAATTTCTTGATCACTTTCAGTATCGGCCGACGTGTGCAAAATCCCCGTTTCGATCTCAGATTCCCCTTTTTCGCGAAACAGTTTAATCGTGTGTGTTTGGCTCTCAAACGCATGGAACCAGCGCAGCGTTTGACTCTCTTGATCGTACTCCACCTCCCCATCCGAGATTTCGACACCCAAGCCGATCCCATAATGATAGTCAGGCACAAATATTTCAGTCGGTTCGTTGATCCCGGCCGCATGTTCAAAGCTAAAGACAAACTCGCGCGTTTCAAGATCAAAATTCATAAACGTCGGCTTGCCTGCAATGGCTCGTGGATACGGCCGACAAAACGCCCCAATCGCCCGGCCGCCTGCATCTAAATCATGCGGATCATCAAACTCATGAATCTGATCTTTGCTAAAAATCGAAAGGTCTTCCCCATTCCACTGATCCCCGTGCGCATTGTCATTATCGGCCGTGTAATTCCAAACGGTGCCAGACATCAAGTTTGCATCCAACGCCCTAAACGTGCGATCCATTGCCGCACGATGCGGGCTAAAATCACCCTCGGTGTAGCCGACTTTGTCGTTCAGATCATACGGAATGCCGTACTCTCCCAACAGGGTTGGCCCCCCATACGCCTCAGCCCCTTCGTTGGCGATATGGGCCAGCTGTTCCCGAAACGAGCGTTCAACGTTTTTAGCCCGAAAAACCGGCTTGCCATTGTGAATATCGACCCCCAGCATGGGTGAAAACGTTTTGGTCAACAACACAATCCCATCGTACCAGTGCCCCGCATTTACCAGGCCATCTAACTCTAGTTTTGGCATCAGCTGGTTTAAAGCGGTCTCCGCAAAAATTAGCGCGTTTGGGTGGATGGCTCTAACCTCGGCCGTAAATTTTTCGATGAACGGCCCCATGTGCTCACGCGCAAAGTCGGCCGCCCCAAAATAGTCGGGCTGCTTGAGTACAGGTTGGCCATTTTCAACCGCCCAAACGCCGTGCGCCTGCCACACCAGCTCAGCCCCATCTTGCCAAACGGTTAGCCCGTTCGGGTTTAAGGTAACTGTGCCAGATTGTTTGATACCGGTCCGGCCGACTTCAAATCGCCCCACTTCCGGGCTATAGCCACCGGCAGCCGCCATCCCTTGAAAAACCGAAGGGGACGGACCATTTTGAAACATCCCCCATTTGGCATCGGTCAAATCTTTGACACCAATGTACCCGTGTGATGGCTCGTTGAGCGTGTCATAGCCGATGACATGTGGCATCTCTTTTACCCGCTCCGCCACCTGCTTGACCGCGTTGATGTAGTGGCTTTGCAAATAATCCTGCACCGGCACATCGTCGATTTTGAGGTTGGGGGCAAAGCGATTGCCCCCAAAAAAGAGGGTCCACATCGTGGCGCAAGCCATCTTGCTGTAATTGGTCGGCCAGATCATGCGTGGGCAAGGTGTGTCGGGGCCGTGTTCCCGCGCAAATTCTTGATGGCTGAATGCGGCTCCGGTTGCGTGCAGGTTCTCGAGCTTAAACCCAACTTTTTCGAGCGTCCAACCGGGAGCGCCGTCTCCACCCGTCCAGCGGCTCCACACATCTTGATGGGGATCGATAAACACGAAAAAGCCGTATTCCCCCGCTTTTTCAACCATCTTTTTGACATAGTCTAGATAGATGAGGTCGTACAGGCCCGGCCCGGCGTGCTCAATCGCCTCCCACGTAATCAAGAAACGCAGCACGTTAAAGCCCCAGTGGCGCAGCCGCTCAAAATGCTCGTCTGCGTCGGGGGGTGCAAACGGCCGGCCGACAAACGAGACCGCTTTATGCTGGTAAAAGTTGTGGTGCAGATGGGTGGCCCCGTTGGGATGTACGGGCAGTTTGGTTGAACCACCTAGATTTACCCCGCGCAACATCACGGTCCGGCCGTGTTCATCTTTAAAATATAGTCCGTCTGTTTTTAACATGGTTTGATTTACGATTTGTGATTTTGGATTGACGATTGATCCGGCCGAAACATCTCGAATTCTATATCTTTGCTCATGCAAACAACTATTGATTCATGATTCAATTGAGGGATAGAAACCCAATCGTAAATCATCATTCGTCAATCGAAAATTCCTTTTGGGTTTTACGGCTGCGCAACAGCGTATACACGCCACCGATCACGACGATGGCACTGCCCACCAAGGTTAGCATATCCGGCCGTTCTGCAAATACAACAATGCCTACAATTAAGGCAAAAATAAGACGCATGTACCGGAACGGAGTCACAACTGAGACCTCTCCCGTGCGCATGGCAACTGTCAAAGCATAATAAGCGCCAACCCCAATCGCTGTGGCTAACAAAATTTGAATCGCAGCCAACCCATCAACCCAGACCGCACCCCCACTTTGTAGCAGCAGGGCCAAACCGGTCGGGATAAGGACAAAAAAGCCGTAGACCCCCAGCTGCATGTTGGATAAAACGGGTGGAGCCGCCCGTGTGGCTAAATCACGCCCCGCAAAGCCAACTGTCGCAATAACTGCAAAAAGTGAAGCTGGCTCAAAGCCATCTAGCCCCGGCCGCAGAATGAGCAAAACGCCAAAAAGCCCCACCAAAATAGCGGTCCAGCGGCGCCAACCAACTATCTCGTTAAAGAAAATAGCAGCTCCGGCCACTACCACAAGCGGGGTAGCCTGCAAAATGGCACTGGCGCTTGAAATCGGTGTCAGAACGATAGCAAGAGCGAAGGTTAAACGGCCGGTCACTTCAAACACGGCTCGCAGTAAAATCGGCCGGGTTAAAATCGCTGGATGCAGAATCACCTCTCCCCGCTGTTTTGTGAACCCCATAAACGCCAGCATGCCCCCCAGCCCAAACAGCATCAAGATTTGACCGATCGGCACCGTCTCGGCCGCCGCTTTGATAAACATGTCTTCCAGCGAAAAAAGCGCCATCGACAAGACCATGAATAAACTACCGCGCAGATTTTCCAAAATACCTCTAATCTAAAGACGTCCCAACGGGCCGTCTCTACCCTGTCGTGAAATTTGTAGAGGAATGCGGCTGGCGCGTCTGTTATCGTTCTTTAAGCTCGAAGAATCGCTACATAAAATCTTGCAAATCCGCTTTTGTCGGCATCGCATCTTGCGCCCCCGGCCGTGTAACCGCAAACGCCCCTACTTTCATTGCCTGTTGCAAAGCCGCATCAAACGACTCACCCCGATCCAGGGCTTCGGCCAAGCCCCCATTAAACGCATCACCGGCCGCAACTGTGTCGACGGCCGTCACCGGATACGCCGCAACATAATGCTCGCCAGATTTATCACCAACCACAGCCCCACGATCACCCATTTTGACAATCACACGCTGAATACCCCGCTGATGAAACAGACGTGCAGCCGATTCCGCATCGTTAACCGTTTCAATCGGGAATCCGGACAGTAGCTCAGCCTCTGTCTCATTCGGGGTCAACACATTGATGAGGGGATACAAATCGGCCGGAAGTTCTTGCGCAGGTGCCGGGTCTAAAATAACCGTCGCCCCGGCACGATGCCCCATTTCGGCCGCTTGCACCACGATGGGCAAAGGGACCTCAAGCTGTAGCAATAAAATTTTCTCACCCGTTGTAGGGTCACTTAAGAGCTCGTCCAATCGGATCAGGTCCGTTTGCCCCACATTGCCGTTGGCCCCGGGAACCACAATAATGTTGTTCTGCGCGTTGTCATCCACGGCGATCGTCGCGATGCCCGAGGACTCTGACCCATCGACAAACACCCGGCCGGTTTGAACCCCATTGCTCTGCAAGCTCTCAACAAGGGCTTGCCCAAACACATCCCCACCAACCCGGCCGACCATGTGCGTTTGCGCACCTAAACGGGCGCAAGCGACCGCCTGATTGGCCCCTTTGCCGCCGGGCACCGTCACAAAAGAGTGTCCGATTAACGTCTCCCCGGCCGCAGGCAAACGGGGCGTGCGGGTAACGAGGTCCATGTTGATACTACCAAATACAATTATCATGAGATTTACGATTCAAGATTAACGATTTTGGATTCTGACTCCATGCTCAAATTGATTTGAATCTCACAACTTAACCAACTTCCAAAAAACAAACCACCTGTGACATGAAAGTTCAATCGTAAATCCATAATCGTAAATCTTAAATTTAATAAAGGTTACTCAAAAATCTGCAGGTCTTTTCCCGAAACCAGTTCCCCAGCATAGCCACCGTCACGCACTTCCTGCATCAGATCAGCATCGGTTGTGCCGCTGTAACACATTTGGTGATTGAGCACGACAAGTTTTGGATTGGCTTTAGCCGCCATCTCGCCCACTTCGATACCGGAGGTGTGTACTTTGCCAAAGTACCACTGCCAGCGCTCTGGCACGTTTGACATCCCCGCTTGGCAGTAGGCCTCCATCACCAAAATGTCGCACCCTTGCGCCTCTTTTTCAATCACCTCAACCGGACAGGTGTCACCAGAGAAAAAGATAACTTTATCGGCCGTGGTTGCTCTAAACGCATACGCTTCAAGATTGCCGTGGTCTACTTTAAACGCTTCAAACTTTATGTTCTCATCTTCAAAAAACAGCCCTTCAGTGATGGGGTTTACCGGAGCGCTAATATGCTCTCTGATCCGAGGTCCATACAGGCGAAGCTCCTCAGTACCGATTTTGTACGCTTCTAAAATATGATTGACCATCTCCTGCGTTCCGGCCGGACCCCAAATATTAACCGCTGATTCTCGGCCGAGCTGCCAAGGGGCGATCAAAATCGACGGGATGTTGAGCGTGTGGTCGGGATGCATATGGGTCAAAAACAGGTGGTTCATATGGATCGATTCCAACCCATCCCCATATTTAGCGAGCGCTTGAACCAGCCGCTCATGGGCACCGCTGCCGCAGTCGATCATGTACAGACAGCCATTGACGATGATCAAAAAGCTGGTTTGAACTTTGTCCGGTTCAACACGGGGGGAAGATGTACCAAGAAGAATTAATTTTGTCGTCATATTTTTTCAGAGGTGTTGGAATATGTTTCGTAGGGGTCTAAGCCCCTTTTTTAAGTTGGAAATTCTAGCACTTAACTAAAACCCTGACAGGTCAACCGTTTGCATTCGAGCTGGATAAAACTTACCGATCCAAGGCTTTTCCGTCAAAAGGCAATCTATTTAAAAGGACCCCAAGGCACGGAAGCGCAAAGGTTTATTGCTAAAGGAATCAACTTTTTCTTCGCGCCTTTGCGCCTCTGCGTTGAAAAATTAGCCATGAAAGCCTGAACTTTGACATAAAGGAGGCCTTTTCACTTTTACTGGGAAGCCCTCTTACGCATCCAATTGGGTCGCCCCGAAATGGAAATATTGCTATAACAAGGAAACCAACCACTACTAAAAGATTCCCTAGAACTATGACCATTTTAAAAGACATTCGTGTGCTCGATTTCGGCCGGTATATCGCTGGCCCCTACTGCGCTATGCTGCTGGCTCAACTTGGAGCTGAGGTGATTCGCATCGAACGGCCGGGCGGCGGCGAAGATCGCTTCATGGTTCCGCTGTCCGATGCTCCCAACGCAGACGGAGCGATGTTTATGCAAAACAATGGGGGCAAAAAAGGGCTTACACTAAGATTGGGGAAACCAGAGGCCAACGCCATCATTCAGAAATTGGTCAAAACGGCCGACGTTGTGGTTGCCAATCTACCGGGATCAGTTTTAGAAAAACTGGGTTTAGACTATGCCAGCCTAAAAGCGCTTAAGCCAGACATCATTTTGGTCGCCAACAGCGCCTTTGGCAGCCAAGGACCGTGGGGAAACAAACCCGGCTTTGACGGCATCGGCCAAACGATGAGCGGCGCCGCTTGGTTCAGCGGCTCAAACGGGACACCCTCAAAAGCGGCCGTCACCTACATTGACTATTCAACCGCTTTGTCGGCAACTGTCGGCACACTGGCCGCCATCATGCACAGGCAACAAACGGGTGAAGGGCAAGTTGTAGAAACAACCCTTTTGGGGACGGCTCTGACGCTCAACGCGACCAACTTGGCTGAACAGGCGGTGCTGGGAGTTAATCGGCAGCCATCGGGCAATCAGGCACAAGTAGCTGGCCCGGCCGACATTTTTGCCACGTCTGACGGGCATATCATTGTGCAGGTGGTTGGGCCGTACATTTTTAAACGTTTGGCCACGCTCATGAACCGGCCGGAATGGCTGTCTGACCCTCGCTTTAAAGATGACCTCGCTCGTGGCGATCATCGGCACATTTTATGCCCCATCATGGCAGATTGGTGTTCGGAGCGCACCACGGCCGAAGCGCTGACCGAGCTGGAAACACATACAGTCCCCTCTGGCCCTGTGCTTAGTTTTCAAGAATCTTTGGATCACGAAGCGGTGCAGGCGTTGGCCCATCTGCGGCCGGTGGGTGATCTCAACGCCCCTGTGGCGGCCGCTCCGTTTACGCTTTCAGCATTGGGGCAGATGGGGCCACAACGGCCGCCCCAGATCAGTGAGCACACCGACGAAATATTAACAGAGTTGGGGTATAGTTCGGCCGATATTTCAGCTTTAAAAGCTGACAAAATTATCTAATTCGATTAGGAAAAACTCTGGTAGGGGTGGACGGGGTCGGGAAGCGATCCTGATCTTCGAAAGGATTTGGTTTCGACCCCCTCCACCCCTACAAAATTTAGATGAGGAAATAAAATGGCAAAAGTTGTAATCGACGCCCAAGCACCCGATTTCACATTGGATGACTATCAAGGGAACAGCATCACACTATCCAGCTTTGAAGCGAGCAAAAACGTTCTGCTCGTCTTTAATCGCGGCTTTTTTTGACCCTATTGCCAAAAGCATATGGCGCAGTTGCGTCAATCAATAGATCAATTTAAAGAAACTGACACCGAGGTGTTGGTTGTTGGCCCTGAAAAAGCGGCTAAATTCAAGGCGTATTTCGAAGAGCACAATCTACCCTTTTTCGGACTCCCGGATCCCAAACATTCAGTACTAAAACTGTATGGTCAGCAGATAAAGTTGTTCAAGCTCGGCCGGATGCCGGCCCAAGTGTTGATCGACAAATCTGGCACCGTCCGGTTTGGTCACTATGGCCATGACATGCGAGATATACCGGCAGCATCTGAAATGGTTGAGCTGATCCGAACGCTCTAATTTTGAAGCCAGATTAAGGTATACCGAATCAGAACAACAATAATCCCACCAACGATCCAAGGGATATAGGGCAACGTGTCAAAAAAGCGAGACATCATTTTGCCATCGTTTAAATGGGGGAATGGGGTGTTAGGCACGGGGACGTCAAGAAATTCGCACAGAGGCTCCCAACCTTGTTTAACTTCAAATACAAGCAGTTTTTCAGGGGGAACCGTATCGATCACCTCTTGATTATGTTTGTCAAAAACCGCTAGAGCATGCGCTTTGTTTTTAAATTTGCCATCAAACGTCCCTTTCCAAATTATCTCCGTCACCATCTGCTGCATGCGCTTATACCGTTTAAAAATCATGTTAAACCAATCTGGCACATCGGTGTTGGCACGATAAATCGTATTCATGCAGCTGGCGTACCAGCGGTCAGGCTCTCGCACAGACAGGATAACCTTTGCGTCAGGGTATTTTTCCATCAGCTCTTTGTAAAAGGTGCAGCTGGGCCAGTCGGTTGTTGATTGGTAACCGTTGTAAATTTCGTCCCAATCAACGGGTTCCCCTCGCCATGGTTGTAAAAACGCCTCCGCCGTTGACGGGTTTTTGAACACTTCTGTCATGTGGTGGCACTTATCAAAACCAAGCTGCTCTAATGCAGCTTTTAAAGAGGTTGTACCTGTGCGGCCGAATCCGGCTCCAATAATTTTCAAGCTCATAAAATCGTGATACCCTTGGCGGTCTTTATTCAAAACTTATTTTCCACCATTTATAGAAGGAATAATAATGCCAAATCAATCGTTTGCCGAAAAACTAAAAAAATATGCGGACGTGATCGTTCAGGTTGGCCTAAATTTACAGCCTGGGCAAAAGCTAATGATTCGCGCGGCCGGTGCCATTGAATCAACCGCTCCCGTTGTGCGGGCGGTCACCAGAAGTGCATACCAAGCTGGAGCACGCTATGTCGATGTGATCTGGAACGATCAGGAATTAAGCATCGCCCGGCTCGAAAATGCGCCAGATGATTCGTTAGAAGAAGTTCCAGACTATCTTTTCCAAGGCATGGAGGAACACGTTGCTAACGGAGGTGCCGCATTAACGATCATGGCTTCTAATCCAGATGCTATGGCTGGCCAAGATCAGCAAAAAATGGCGCTAATTCGCAAAGTCCAGTCGCAAAAATCAGAAAAGTACGGAAGCTATATCAGCGGGATGAAAACCAACTGGTGTGGGGTTGGAGCGGCTTCCCCCGGCTGGGCGGCTAAAGTTTATCCAGGGCAAGATTCAGACACGGCCGTTGAAAAGCTGTGGGAGTCGATTTTTAAGTTTACCCGGCTTGATCTAGATGATCCGGTGCAAGCCTGGAAAGAGCATGTAGCCACACTGGTTAAACGCAAAAAACATCTAAACAACAAACAATATTCGGCTTTAAGGCTGACCGCTCCCGGCACTGATTTAACCGTGGGGTTGGCTAAAAATCATATTTTTATGGGAGGCTCGGTCGAGACGCCTAACGGCATCAGCTTTGTCCCCAACATGCCGACCGAAGAGGTGTTTACCACACCCAACGCGCACGAGGTCAACGGCACCGTTTCCGCATCACTGCCACTTAACTTTAATGGGATGGTGCTTGAAAATCTGAAATTTACCTTTAAAGATGGGGTGATTACCGATTTTAGTGCGGACACTGGGGCAGAACTATTTGAAAAGATTTTAGACATGGATCTGGGCGCACGACGTTTAGGCGAAATCGCATTGGTTCCGAATAGCTCTCCCATCTCTCAATCTGGCACCCTGTTTTACAACACGCTTTACGATGAAAATGCATCAAACCATCTGGCTATCGGCCGAGCCTACGCCACCGCAGTTGAAGGTGGGGTGGAGATGAGCGCAGAAGAAAAAGAGGCGGCCGGAATTAATCACAGTTTGATCCATATCGACTTTATGATCGGGTCTGACAAAATGGACGTTGACGGTATTTTGCCTGATGGCACCGTTGAGCCAGTCATGCGGGCTGGAGAATGGGCGTTTTAGATTAGCTCTTAGCCGTTGGCTTTTGGCTATTAGCTAAAGGCCAAAAGCTAATAGCTATCAGCTAATCATGGAAAAATTTATAGTTGTTACCGGTGCTTCTACCGGAATCGGGTATGACGCCAGTCGATATTTGATCGACAAAGGGTACAGCGTGTTTGGCAGCGTGCGTAAACCGGCCGATGGTGAGCGGGTGCAGGCGGAACTCGGCGAAAAATTCATCCCGCTCCATTTTGATGTCACCGATTATGAGGCCATCGACAAAGCAGCCGAACAGATAAGCCAACGCATCGGCGGCAGCGGTCTTTTTGGGTTGGTTAACAACGCAGGGATTGCGGTTGCCGGTCCGCTCGTTGATATGAGCATGGAAGATTTCAAATGGCAATTTGAAGTCAATCTGTTTGGGCTGATGGCGGTTAGCAAAGCGTTTATCCCCTTGTTAAAAAAAGGGGCGCAATCTGAACGACCCGGCCGGATTGTCAACATCAGCAGTGTGAGCGGCCAATTTTCATTCCCATTTTTCGGGGCGTATGCTGGCTCTAAATACGGGGTTGAAGCGGTTTCAGATGCGTTTCGCCGCGAGTTGATGATCTACGGGATCGATGTGATCGTGATCGGCCCGGGATCTGTCAAAACCCCGATTTGGGACAAACGCGGCGGTGTTACAGATGACAAGTTCAAAGACACCGATTACGCACGCCAAATCAAAATCATGGAGTCGATCACCCAGCAAGGGAACGAGGACGGCATGCCGGTTGAACGTGTGAGCGAAACAATTTACACCGCCTTGACCCACCCATCCCCAAAAACACGCTATGGGCTGTACAACGACCTAACCCAGCGAATATCCCGATTTTTGCCCGCCCGCCTGATGGATCGGCAAATAGCCAAAATATTTAAATTTAAAGTTAAAAACTAAGGGCGAAAGGAAAAAGGATAAAGGATAAAATGAGTCCTTACAGCTAAGATTTTATCCTTTATCCTTTAGCTTTTCCCCTTCCAAAATTATGCGTGCACTTCAAATCATTGCTCCGGGCAAAGCCCAATTTGTCGAAGTCCCCAAGCCAAGCCCTAAACCGGGAGAATCGCTTATCCGGCCGATAACGCTGTCGTTATGCGCCAGTGACATTTGGCAATGGCGCTATGCTCCGGCCGACAATTACCCACAAGAACCCGGCTCTAGCGGGCATGAAATTATCGGCATCATCGAGGAAATCAACGGTGATTTTCCAGGGATGTCAGTTGGGGACATGACCCTTGCGCTAAACCCGCCCCAATTAGGCATGGCGGAATATTTTACAGCACCGTTTAACAATATTTTGCCGGTACCGGCCGGGGTAAAGCCAGCCCATTTGGTCCAGGCACAGCAGTTAGGCACGGTAATTTTTGCGGCCAAGCAGTTACCCAACATCGTGGGCAAAAGCGTTGCTGTAATCGGTCAGGGGTCGGCCGGGCTGTGGTGGAACACCATGCTCAGCCGGATGGGGGCCAGCCATGTGATCGGTATCGATGTGCAGGCGCATCGAGCCAAAATCGGGCTCAAATTCGGGGCGACACACACCATCCACAATAAAAACGCAGATGCGGCCGAATCGCTTAAATCAATTTTAGATGGGGAGCTGCCAGAAATTCTGATTGAAGCGGCCGGGGAAAGTGACTCGATCAATCTAGCGTTTGATCTGGTGCAAGATCACGGCTTTGTGCTGCAGTTTGGGGTGCCTCATGAACAAAGCTTTGTCGTGGATTACTACAAACAATTCCGCAAATGCATCACCCTAAAACACATCGTTTATGCCTCGCGCGAACCGGGGCACACATCAACCTTGGCGGCCCTGCGGATGATTGCAATGGGTGAAGTTGATGTGGCTCCGGCAATTACCCATCATTTCCCGTTTGAACAGGTATTAGACGCCTACGAATTACAGAGCACCCGGGATGAAGGGGCGGTCAAAATTATTATTGATATGCCTTGATTGATTCAGTACTCCCTAATCTGCTAAATAATTAGTTGGGCTACCCGCTGTAGTCAGAGGAAATTTCAGATATCTGAATGAGGTTGTTGATTAGGTCGAGCAATTGCCTGCCAGCCGCTTCGATCCGATTGACATCTTTAATTAGCTGCGACTTGTCATGAACTTCACTCAAGTCTTCAATCAACAATTCACTGTATCCGATAATCGAGTTAAGCGGAGTTCTTAGCTGATGGCTCATCGCGTAAACAAACTCCGTTTTCGCCTTACTAACCTCATCGGTCAGATCTTTAGCCGCAACCAACTCTTCATGCGTCTTCTGTAAACAAGCTAAGGCCTTTTGTAGCTCCGCATTCTTGCGAATCACCTCTGCATCTGAACGCATAAGCCGATGTTTGGCAGATTCGATAAACGCCATTCTGGGAGCCGCTAACGAAGCGATTGTCTGCAAAATATTTTCATGACGCTGAGTAAAAAAGCCGACTTCTCTGTGCTCCGAATCAATTACCCCTAACACCTGTCCTTCAAAAACAATTGGCACAGACAGCTCAGAAAAACGGACTTCATCATCGACAATGTAGCGCGGGTCTTGACGTGTGTCAGTAATGCGTTCAGATTGTCCAGATTGAGCCACACTGCCGACGATGCCGCTTCCGATCGGAATATCAATCGGATCTTTGATTTCAAATCGATCTGGATTTTTGGGGCCGTAGGCCGCCTTTTGAACCAGCACGCCCTGCTCTTGGTCAACCAGATACACGACGCAATCTTCAAAATCTAGCTCTGCAATGGGATGATGCGCAATCGCCCAGACGATATCGTCGATTGTGTTTAGCGTTGAAATCGCAGCCGAAAACTCGTTGATGATACTCAGGTATCTCTCAACCGAACGCAGGCGGCGATTCTCGGCAATCATACTTTGTAGCTTTTGGGGCTTTATAAACGCATCGGCTTGCATAGAACTTTTTAAAACTTTTTATGAACTCAAAACCTAGTCAACAGATCTCCCTCTTTACTGAAGACATAATAATTGAATTTTAGAAACGGTTCAAGGCAAGTTTAGATATAAAGGGGTTAAAAATAGAGCAAATGCCACTTTACCGTAAAAAGTAGGAGAAATAACCCAACAAATCAGCTAGGATCGCTGTTTAGAAGGTCTAGAACCGCAAAGTAGACGCCATCTTCCATCTTAAATTTAAAGCCCAATCGCTCCGATACTTTTCTCATGCCCCCGTTGTTGGGCAAAATATAAGCAACAATTCGGTCCAGCTTTTCTTGTTTACCAACCTCAATTAGCTGCTTAAGCAGGCGGGTTCCTATCCCTTGCCCATGCCACAAGTCTGAAACCAAAATCGCATATTCGGCCGAATTTTGACCGTGCTCTTTGGTTAAACGCCCGGCCGCAATAATCTCTTCTTCCCCATCATCTTTCTCGTTGGTCACAACCAAAGCGATATCCCGATCATAATCAACATGGCAAACTCGGATCAGACGATTATGTGCGGTACGGGCATTAAAGCCCACGGCCGAAAAATAGCGCATGTACACACTTTCGCTAGAAAGGCCACGATGGAATTCAACCATCAACGGCTCATCTTCCGGCCGGATCGGCCGCATTTCAACCGGCCGCCCCGCCTTCGTTTCAAACGCCAATTCATATTGGGATGGGTACGGTCGGATGGCCGGTTTCTGGACATCCTCGACTTCAGGCGGGTAGAGAATCACTCGGCCGTCGAGCGCAATCAGCTGCTCGGCCGAAGCCAGCAGTGGGTTGATGTCGATCTCCCGAATAAACGGATGTTCAGACACCAAATAGCTAAAACGGACCATGAGTGTTTCTAAGGCGGTTAAATCAACCGGATCCCGGCCGCGCACCCCTTCAAGCGCTTCATAAATCTTGGTCCGTTTCATCATCCGGCGCGCCAAGTTTGAATTGAGCGGCGGTAGCTCTAACGCATTGTCTCGGAACACCTCGACCAGCGTCCCCCCAGTGCCAAACAGCAGCACAGGGCCAAATTGAGCATCAGGCGTTGCACCCAAAATCAGCTCGTAGCTGGCGCTCAAATTAACCATCGGCTGCACCGTGACCCCATGAAAATCGGCTGCCGTATATTTTTTCGCCACATTTAATTCAATCAGCTGGTAGGCTTGGCGCACCTCGGCCGATGATTTTAAATTGAGCTGCACCCCACCCACATCAGTTTTGTGGGTCACCGTCTCTGAATTTAATTTTACAACGACCGGATAACCGATCTCTTTGGCTTTGGCGACCGCATCGTCAGCCGTTTTAGCCAGATGGGTTGGCACGGTGTGTATGCCGTAGGCGGCCAGCATCGACTTCGATTCAAACTCAGTCAAAATCGTCCGGCCGGTCCCCCTAATTTCTGTGATCATGTCATAGACCAGCTCACGATCCGGCTCAAAGTCCCCCTGCCAGCGCGGGGTCTCATACACTTTTTCTAGGTTGCGCGCATAGCGCCACATGTAGCTAAACATGCGTGCTGCGGTATCAGGATAGCTAAACGTAGGTATTCCGGCCCGATTTAAAATATCCATTCCGGCCCGCACTTCTTGCCCCCCCATCCAGCTGGTCAAAAACGGCCGACGCCCCTTTTGCTCCTTTACATAGCCAACCAGCTCTTGCGCCGTACGGGTTGGATCGGTCATCGCTTGCGGAGAGAGCACAACGAGATAGCCGTCAGATTCTTTATTCTCAACGGCCGCTTCTACCGCTTTCACATACGTTTCTGGGGTAGCGTCTCCCAAAATATCAATCGGGTTGCTGTGGCTCCAATGGGCTGGCAAGATGGCGTCTAACGAGGCGACAACATCATCTGATAACGGACTTAGCTGCCCGCCTGAGCCGATCAGTGCGTCGGTTGCCAATACACCCGGCCCACCAGCGTTGGTAATAATTGTTAGATTGGGCCCGCGCGAACGGGGCTGTTTAGACAAAAGCTCAGCCATATAAAACAGCTCGTAGATGTGGTCTACGCGCAAAGCCCCCACGCGACGAAACGCCATGTCTAACACGTCGTCACTGCCGGTCATCGAACCGGTATGGCTGGCGGCTGCCTGTGCCGCCGCCTCGGTCCGGCCGGGTTTGATAATGATCACCGGCTTGGTCAGCGCCACCTCACGTGCGGCCGACAAAAACGAGCGTGCATTCCCCACCGACTCCATATAGATCACGATACTGCGTGTTTTTGGATCGTCTCCCAGCCATGTGATAATGTCGCCCCAATCTACATCTAGCATAGAGCCGATACTGACAAACGAGCTGAAACCAACATTCTCGGTTAAAGACCAGTCTAAAATCGCCGTACACATCGCCCCACTTTGGCTGATAAACCCGACATTGCCCGGCCGAGCCATTTTGCTGGCAAAGGTCGCATTCATGCCGGTGATCGGATTCATGACACCCAAACAGTTGGGGCCGATGATGCGCACATTTCCGGCTCGGGCGATTTTTAATATCTCTTGCTCAAGTTTGGCCCCAGCTTCCCCAATCTCTTTAAACCCGGCCGAAATAATGATGGCGCCAGGCACTTTGGCATCAGCCGTCTCTTGCATCACCTGAGCCACGTATTTGGCAGGCACAACGATCACGGCCAAGTCAACCGCCTCGGCAATATCACCGATCTTGTTAAAGGTCCGCTCTCCAAAGACGCGTCTACGGCCGGGATTCACTAAAAACAGCTGCCCCTCCCAAGTCCCTTCAAGCAGATTTTGGGTGATCGTGCGGCCGACGCTCCCTTCCCGCTCAGTCGCGCCGATAATGGCGATTTTTTGCGGCCGAAAAATCGCATCTAGCGGCCGGCGAGTGTAGTTCCAAAAGTCGTGCGATGTGCCTTTTTCGAGTGTGGACATATTCAAATTCAAAGGAATAAAGGATGAAGGGGAAAAGGGTTGAATGCGGTTTTATCCTTTCACCTTTACCCTTTATCCTTTTCTAGCTTCTCAGCTCAACGCGCAGTTCTTGCAGTGCTTTGCGGCGGGCCAAACGGCCGCTTTCCCGTTCTAACGTAGTCGGTGGGGCTGCGCGTAAGCTACACTGCGCGGCCGATAGCGAACAGCGTTCGCAGGTTTCATTGATGGTTACCTGCGGGATCTCAGGATCGGCCGAAAAACGGATCGTGTTGCGCAAATTAGGCTCAATCCTGAACCCGATAATACCGCAGGAGTCGAACCCTTCTAACGGCATTTCACGCGCAAATCCAAAGCATAAAAACCAAGATTTTTGATCCAGATATTCTGAAACCTGTACCCCGATTACGGGTGAATCCATGTTGGTTTGGTCACCAGAGCTTCGTTTCTCTTGCAACTCTTGAAGCAGCCGCACAACCAGCCAATGGCGGCAAAAATGCTCGTCGGCCGCCAACCCATTGGGTACTCGTAACCGGTTGAGATTTAGCTGGCGAGCCAAACGATATCGATCCCCTTCCCGATGCACGCGTAAATAATGGATTGGCAATCCGAAAAATTGCGGAACCAGTTCACTAAATCGGTACATCAAATTTTCAGGAGAAACTCGATATTTCTCAAGCAGTTTTTTCAAAGATGAGGCATCCCATGACCCATTATCAAAAAACGCCTGAATATCATCCAACATCAACGGTTGTGGCATCAGCAACGAGCCAGCCACATAGCTGGCTCGGAAGTCGTTTAAAACCTGCTGGAAAGAATCAACTTGGTCAGGCGGGGTTGTGTTTGCACGGTCGCTCAGCCCAAGCGTCAAATAGCCAAGCTCGCGTGCCAGCAGAAAGCGGATCTGATACGGGTGCAGATTGGTATTCAGAAGCAGTTTTGGTTTGCTACCGCGAATAAAAACGGAGCGATACCCTTTCAGCTCTGGATCATTCACCAACCGTTCGGTGTCAATCACATAGTTAAATTTAGTTTCGAGCAGATTTTGAAGTGTTTCAACCTCAAGTGGAAAATTCACATCCAGCTTGTGCTTTTTAGCAAACTTAACCGCTTCGGCCTCAAGATCAGGAAAATAGTTGTCATGCAGTTCTTGATACGAGCGTAAAGCTGAGCGCAAAAAGTGGTGCTCTTGCAGATCATATTGTCGGCCGACTTCTGACACAGCATGCAGCAACGCACTCGCTTTATCCGGTGATCGGGTCAAAACCGTCACAATGTCGCTCATCTCAATGCCAAACTCCTCAAACGGGAATTGTCCCAGCACGGGTGATGAAAGCGCGGTTCCCAAATGGGTCAATGGTGGCTCTAAGCGAATCGAAACCAGATCGTCATAATCTTTATCCAACACCTCTGCGATCCGCATGATCTTATCGGCACGTGGATATTTACGCCCTTTCTCGATTTCTGTCACATAAGAAGGTGATAGTTCGCTTTGAGAAGCAAATTCTGTCAGGGTCATTCCGGTTTCAAGCCGTGCTTGTTTGACCTTCATGCCAAAAATAATATTGACCAGTTGGGTATTCATAGATTGGATTTTACAGGTTGCAGGTGGATGGGGCCAAATTTGATGATTGTTATTAAATGTGAATGAAGAATAGGTGTCACAAATAATGCATCAAGCAACTGATTGAGTACAATCCAATTCTGATGAATAATAAGTTGATTCTGGTATTCCCCCTTTTGTTATTTGTTTTTGCCTGCGCGTCTGATCCTGATCCGATTGAGCCTACAATTCCACCAACGGTGATTTCGGTTACTGAGCCAACAGCCGCCACCGATACACCAGCCCCGACCAGCACACCACTCCCGGAAAATACCCAAACGCCGCCCCCAACCGAAACCGCTCTCCCCACGCCAACACCCATCCCAACACAAACACCGATGCCAACTGTGCCAACTGGGGTGGTTGAGCTAACGGGTGCAGAAGTGCCGCAAGGCTTTTCGCTGCGCAAAGTGATCGAAATTGATCGGCCGATCGCGCTTGCATTTAAAGACGATGGCACGTTTTATGTCTCGAATCAGGCAGGGGAAATTAGGCAATACATCCCTACCGACGATACAGCTGGGGCATATGAATATACCAATCGGATAAATGGGTTCAGAATTCCGGCCGGAATCGCGTTTAACCCAGCCAATGGTGACATGGTTGTCTCGAGCATGGGGCGACTCACAGTGCTGAGCGACAGTGACAATGACGGCTTTGAAGATTCGGCCGAGACATTTACAGCCGACCTGCCGTTTGGCCTGCATCAAAACAACGTGCCTAAATTTGGACCCGACGGCTGGCTCTATTTAGGCGTTGGCTCCACTTGTGACGTGTGCGATGAAGAAGACCAACGTAGCGCCACAGTGATGCGTTTTAATCTAGAAACGGGTGAAAACGAGGTGTTTGCGACCGGATTACGCAATCCGTTTGATGTCGCTTTTCATCCAGAAACCGGCGCACTATTTGCGACAGACAACGGCCGTGACGACTTGGGAGACGATGATCCGGCCGAAGAGTTAAACCATATAGTAGAAGGGGGCGATTATGGTTGGCCCAACTGTTGGGGTGACTTGGAAGGGAGCGATTGTGCCGGAACAAGCAAGGGAGTGGCTCTATTTACGGCCCATGCCTCGGTCAACAATTTGGTCTTTTACACCGGCAATACATTCCCGGCCGACTATCAAAACGATCTGCTAGCGCTAAATTTTGGCTCCTTCTTGGTCCAGCTAGACACAGGCATTCGGCGGGTGAAGCTAACGGCCGAGGGTGACACCTACACATCGGAGCACGAGTGGCTCTTAAAAATGCCGCAGGGCAGTTTCCCTTTGGGGATGGCTCTGGGGCCTGACGGGGCGATTTATTTTGGGGACTACATCAAAGGCGGCATCTGGCGCTTAAGCTACGGCGATTAATAAACCGGCCGCTACCCTGACCTCTAATCAAATAAGGCCTTCATTCAACAAACCTATTCGTTTGACTAAAGCGTGTTGCCTGGTGCGTGTAACTTTTGTGTACCAAACGTGTGCAACAATGCACTCATAGCGAATATTCGCTCAAAATTGTAATTTTACTTGACATTGAGCAAATAATTGCTAATATTTTCACACATAGCGAATATTCGCTAAAAGAGATTTTTCAAAACTTACCTAAACAATTTTATTGTTGGAGGATCCCATGATCGATTTTATGCCCGCCCGAATGACTACAAAATCCGGTATCGACTGTGCACATACAGTTGAAACGGCCGGAGTCCTTTCCCCCCACGCGTTGGAATTTGTGGCAAAGCTTGAAAGAGCTTTCGGCCAACGCCGCCGCGATTTACTGATGGCCCGTCAGGCCCGCCAAGTCGAAATCGATAATGGAAAGCTACCTGAGTTTGTTGAATGCACCGCCCAGATTCGCGAGTCAGATTGGACAATTGCCCCAATTCCGAAACATTTGGAAAAAAGATGGGTAGAAATTACCGGTCCAACTGATCGGAAAATGGTAATCAATGCGCTAAATTCCGGTGCAGACGTTTTTATGGCAGACTTTGAAGATGCCAACTCGCCATCATGGAGCAACATGGTTGAGGGACAACGCAACTTGGCCCGGGCCGTACGGAACGAAATCGACTTTAAAGGTGCCAACGGCAAAGACTACCGACTTAACGCAGACCATGCGATTCTGTTTGTACGCCCTCGCGGACTACATTTAGAAGAAGAGCATGTACAAGTTGGGGGGAAATCAATCTCAGCCAGCCTGTTTGACTTCGGCATCTATTTCTTCCACAACGCCAAACGCTTAATCGAGAATGGGTATGGTCCATATTTCTATCTGCCCAAACTAGAATGTCGTCACGAAGCTCGCTGGTGGAACGATGTGTTCAACATGGCTCAAGACGAGCTAAAAATTGAGCGTGGCACGATCAAAGCGACCGTGCTCATCGAAACCATTACGGCCGCTTATGAGATGGACGAAATTTTGTATGAGCTGCGCCAACACTCGGCCGGGTTAAACGCTGGCCGCTGGGACTACATTTTTAGCGTCATCAAGAAATTCCGTAATCAACCCGGCTTTTTGCTACCCGACCGGCAACAAATCGGCATGACGGTCCCCTTTATGAAGGCGTACACCGATTTGCTGGTAAAAACCTGCCACAAGCGGGGTGCCCACGCGATGGGCGGTATGTCAGCCTTTATCCCCAATCGTAAAGACCCGGAAGTAACCAAAACGGCGATGGAGAAAGTGCGCAACGATAAATGGCGCGAAGCAAAATCTGGCCATGATGGCACTTGGGTTGCTCACCCTGATTTGGTGCCTATGGTGACCCGTATCTTTGAAGATGCATTGATCCACAAACCAAATCAAATCGGCATGCAACGGGACGATGTCAACGTGACGGCCGAAGATTTGCGCGATTTCACGGTGCAAGATGGCAAACTAACCAACAAAGGCTTATGCACCAACATCAACGTAACCATTCTGTACATAGAATCGTGGCTACGGGGACACGGCGCAGCGGCGTTGTACAACCTGATGGAAGACACAGCCACGGCCGAAATTTCTCGAGCACAGCTATGGAACTGGATTCGTCATCCAGAAGCCACTCTCTCAGACGGCCGGATGGTAACCCTTTCGCTCTGTCGAACCGTTATCCGTCAAGAGCTCGACGCCATCCACGACCAAGTTGGAGACGACCTATTCAACGAAGGGCAATATGTTTTAGCCGCCAAATTGCTCGATGATTTGATCTCGAATGATGATTTTATCGACTTTTTACCCCTCGTCGGCTATCAGCACCTTTGCTAATTAACCCCCTGAAATTCAATCTAGCAAGGCCGTTTTAACAGCGGTCTTGCTTTAATATTTTCAAAAATTGACCCAGTCACGGGAGGTAATCCTGTGCCCAAAATTAAACCCAAATTGGAGAGATGATTATGAGCAAGACAAATGGACACATAAATGGCACAAACGGCCACCATCCAAACCCTGAAGCAGAAGCGATGGCCAAAGATTGGGCAACCAATCCGCGCTGGCAAGGCATCGAGCGCCCATACAGCCCTGAGGACGTTTTAAAATTACGTGGCAGCTTTAAAGTAGAGCACACCATTGCAAAAATGGGTGCAGAGCGTTTGTGGCACCTAATGGAGACGGAGCCTTTTGTACGCACGCTAGGGGCCCTTAGCGGCCAACAGGCGGTTCAAATGGTTCAGGCGGGGCTAAAAGGCATCTATTTGTCAGGATGGCAGGTAGCGGCCGACGCAAACTCGTGGGGGCAGACCTATCCTGATCAATCAATTTACCCATATGACTCCGCGCCAAAGCTGGCGAAACGGATTAATAACGCCTTGCAACGGGCGGATCAAATCGCACATATGAACGGTGACACCAGCACCCACTGGATGGCTCCGATTTTTGCTGACGGTGAAGCAGGCTTTGGTGGCAACTTGAACGCATATGAGCTAATGAAATGCTTTATCGAAGCGGGCGCGGCCGCCGTTCATTTTGAAGACCAACTCTCTTCTGCCAAAAAATGTGGTCACATGGGTGGCAAAGTTGTTATTCCGGTTCAAGAGGCGGTTAACAAGCTGGTTGCAGCACGCTTAGCGGCCGACGTGGCTGGCACCCCATCCATTGTTGTGGCGCGCACCGATGCGGAGTCCGGCAAATTGCTGTCAAGCGATGTGGATGAGCGGGATCATCCGTTTATTAAAGGAGGTGCACCACGCACATCTGAAGGCTTCTTTGAAGTTGATTGTGGTCTTGAGTACGGCATTATGCGCGGGTTGGCTTATGCTCCGGTAGCAGATGTGATTTGGCTTGAAACAAGCACCCCAGACCTTGAACAATGCCGCAAATTTGCAGAAGCAATCCATGCGGAGTTCCCGGGCAAGAAATTGGCCTATAACTGCTCTCCAAGCTTTAACTGGCGCCTGAACATCGATGTAGACACCATCGAAACCTTCCAAGAAGAGATCGGAAAAATGGGCTACTGCTTCCAATTTGTGACCTTGGCCGGTTTCCACAATCTAAACTTAGGCATGTTCGAACTTGCCAGCGGCTATGCCAAACGTGGCATGGGTGCATACTCCGAAATGCAGCAGCGTGAGTTTGATCTGGAAGATGCTGGATTTACGGCGATCAAGCATCAAAGCTTTGTAGGGGCCGGTTACTTCGATCAAGTTCAGCAAACGGTAATGGCAGGCCAAGCATCCACCACAGCGATGGAAGGCTCTACCGAAGAGGCTCAGTTCGAGCATTAATTCTTATCCCCGGAATTTAATCCCGGAAACAAAAAAGGCTCTCCAATTTATGTGCGGAGAGCCTTTTTTATTTGATTTTTTTAGCCTGATAGTGGCTTTAACTTGTATTGAGCCAGTCGGCTTACGGGGTGCTTAGGAGGGTGGCTCCATCTTGAAACACAATCGGGAAGAAGAATTGCATTTGCGATCGGCCGACTTGATCTAACTGCTGACCATTCAACCCATCCGCATTCATCGCAAACAACCCATAGGGTTGGCGATCCCCATCCCCAATAGCCAGCAAAATCACATTGTCACCTGAGTTTAAGTTCAACCTAAATGGATTGTCAGGCACAATCTGATCTTTTGCATCTTGGAATGTCAGTTGATACAGATCTGGAGTCAGGGTCGTATTAACGTTGTTCGAGAATGATCCGTAAGCGACATCTTCAATCAGAGAGTCTGTTTCGTTGATCAAATCAACGGTAGAACCATCTAACGTGGGGTGATTAGGCGGGATGATGCTGTAGTTTCCAAACCGGACAGTCCCTTCCAAAATATTTGTGGGGTCAACATTCAGCTCGTCTAAAAATTCGATTTTAAATGGCTGGTTGGAATTGTCTCCGGTCAAAACAATGGCATGATTGCTGGATGGACTGATTGAAACAACCCGTGAGGCAAGCAAAATGCCGGTTTGATCTTCGTAGACACTGACTTCGTGCTGGCCGGTAAAGACCATTGTTGCTGGCAAAAAGTCGCCGTATTTAAATCCGGTAGCAACAGGTTCTCCATCGATTTCTACCCGTGTCAACGTCCGTTCGGCCGAGCCAAGCGGAGCGACATGAGCGATAGAGTATTCGCCCAGAGGTGCCTGCCACCCTTTTTCAGTGACTTCTCCCTCACCGTCAACGTAGACGAGTAAGCGGATCAGTTCACCTTTCCCATCACCTATCAAGAAAATCGTTAGGTTGTCCCCTTTCTCAATTGTGATCGGGTCGGGATCAAACAGAGTTCTGTCTCCGTTGCGGGTTGTGTATCGGAAGGTGTAATCCCCTGCTGGTAAATATCGGAAGTCACCTTCTTCGCCAAAGCCGAGGTCATCTTCAACAATCAATCCATTGCTCAAGCGCACATCCAGCGTAGCAAATGCCCCGCTAGAGAACGGCGCCAAATGGACAAATTTGATGCGTGGTGGCTCCACAGGGGAAGAGAGATAGTCGCCAAATACCGGCACAAGCAGCGGATCACCGGCCGCGTTATCTTTCGTAAGCGAGTAGATAACAATTTCTGAAAGGCCCAGAGTAATCGTATCTTCAATCAGCAATTCGCCAGACGGTGAGGTAATACGGATCGAATGCTCCCCTTCTGGAACCCGCATATCTTCTGAAACAGTCCCATAATCAAGGGCCTGTTTCGCCCCATCCATAAAGTCAATCTCAACTGATTTAATATCTGTATCGCTATAAAAGTTAGCAAAAGCGATCGTCGGCATCTCGAGCTTTGGCTCACCTTCTTGGCTCATAAACCCACCTTCGCGATCATTCACATACATGTATGCCGCAATCGGTTTGTTCTTGCCATCACCGACCAGAATTAAGTATTGCAAGTCACCTTGGTTGTATCCAAAGGTTTGCAGGTCAACAAAGGTCACTTCACCACTGGCAGAGGTGATAATGTAGCTGGTTAAAATTTCCGTGAGCTGGTCAATGTCGGCCGGATCAAACACGCCGTAGCGCAGATTGTCTCTCACCAAAATATTGTTGTCTTTGCGAATATCAATCGAGGTACCTGCCAAGTTGCCGCTGAGTGGGGCAAAGTGGCCAAAGGCGATGGCTGCGGCTGAAGGCTCAGCAAAGATTTGGTCATCATCAATCAATTCAACTTCAAACGGCTGATTAACCCCATCCCCGATAAACAAGATCGTGTAGTTTTTGCCTGAGCTTAATTCAACTTGCTCAGAAACCATCGGATCTTCAGTCTCCCCGATTTTATAAACTTCAAGCAAAAATTCGCCTGATGGATACTCCAAGCGTGCGGTAGACCAGCCATAGATGAAATCATCGACAACTGCGGTGCCGTTAATTTCAACGCGTATTGCAGCATCACCCGCTTCAAACGGTGCAAAGTTGCCAATGCGGATCGTTGAATCGAGCTGCGCTGTTACAAGCTGACTATTTTGTGTAAGTATGAATGGTGCACAGGCTATGAGTAATAGCACCAAATATGTTCTGACTTTAGGGAGTTTGAACATTGATTAGTTACGTCGGTTACTTCTTGATTTCTACTAAATTATCTCAATTTAACCTTGCGCCAAGCATTACAATTGACCGCCATAACATGTAAAGTTGGCGACACATACTCGGCCGTGACCGGGGAAAATGGCTGAAATTCGGTTAGAAACTAGTTCTAATGATTTGGTCAGTCATGCGAACTGCCCGCACAACTTCTTTAACATCATGCACACGAACCAAATCGATTCCGGCCGTTATTCCATGAACACAGGTTGCAATCGTCCCTTCGGTTCTTTGATCTACCGGGAGCCCACCGAGATACTGGCCGATAAAGCCTTTTCGCGATGTGCCCAGGAGAACGGGAAAGCCTAAGCCGACGATTTCTGACATGTTTTGCAATAACTGAATATTTTGTGGGGCGGTTTTTCCAAATCCTATGCCCGGGTCAAGAATAATGTTTTTTTCAGCAACCCCAGCTTGGATCGCTATATCAACCGATTGGCGTAATTCTTGTTTTACTTCTCCAATCAGATCATCGTACTCAAAATAGCCATAATAGCCGTTTGCCCCATCATCTTTTTCCAATCGGGGACGATTACGGCCGTTGTGCATTAGAACCACGGGGCACTTTGCTGCGGCCGCAACTTGGCTAATATCCGGGTCATATTGAAATCCCCAAATATCATTTACCCAATCTGCACCCGCTTCTAGTGCCGCATCGGCCGTTTTAGACCGATAGGTATCAACAGAAATTACAGTTTCTGGCAATGCCCTGCGTATTTCACGAATCACATCCAAAATACGTGATCGTTCCAAGTCACCGTCTACAACGGTTCCGCCAGGGCGTGTGCTCTCACCGCCGATATCGATAATGTCTGCGCCATCCTTGACTTGACCTATTGCTTGCAAAACCGCATCTTCAACAATTTCGGTTCTGGTTTTCTGGCTGGCGATTCCATCTTGGCTAAAGCTATCTGGAGTAATGTTAAGTATGCCCATGGTGTAGGTCCGTTTTCCCCAAACAATCGGAGAAGGCGGACGCTTCAGAGCCACGTTAGATTGAAACATAATTAGTTAAATCAAGTGTAAAGGAGTTTACAACTGAGCGAAGTTCGTGCTCTGGTAACTGCCCCATTAGTTCATGGATAGTTTGGTTTAAAGCCGGGTGTTGCAGATCGGCCGCAATTTCATTGAGCGGCACCAAGACAAACGCCCGGCCGGTAACTTCTTTATGAGGGATGATAAGTCGCTCGCTCACAAGCTGAACATCTTCATAAAATAAGAGGTCTATATCGATCAATCTTGGCCCCCAGCGTAATCCATCTAATCGCCCTATATTTCGCTCCAGCTCCTTAACGGCGTCTAGAAAATCGATGGGGGCAAGCTGTGTTTGTCCGCTCGCACATAAGTTGAAAAATGAGGGTTGGTCTTGCACAGGCCCCCAGGGGGCGGTTTCATACACGGCCGAGACCTTATTTATCGACATGATTTCTAAAAGTCCGGTCAAAGCACGATCTAAATTCTCTTCCCGATTTCCAATATTTGTACCCAAACTCAGATAAATCGATCTTAAACTTTTTTCCATAGTTCTCTTTTGTTGACAAGCGTAACTTAAAGCCCAAAGGCTTGAGTCGCTTTTTACACATAAAAATTAGCGTGCCGATCATAATCTGATTAAGCAGAAATGTACAACCTTTTTACTAATTTTGGTGGACCTGATCATGACTCATTCCCGCTCAACACCTTTAATCGGCAATTCAAATCGGTTCGTTTTTATATTCTGCATTTGCACAGTCATCATTTGCTCTGTGCTGGCTTGGTCAGACAAGCTTGATGCTGAGGTGGCGGCCGAACCTGCTATTTTTATATACGAATTTAACCGCTCTAAAGTCCCTGCAATAAATGATTACACGCTAACACTCTTAATCGATGTGGGGGACGCCACAGAGATCAGCGTAGAAAATCTAGCAGAGAAGTCTATACCATTTGAGCTTTTGGCTGATTCTCAACAGATTTTGATCACAACAGACGAAAGCACGCTACAAGTCACGCTGGAAGGGGTGTCGGTGTCTGACATAGATGCGGTTGGAAACATTGATATAGCCCGTCTTAAAAATAATAAGCAGTGGGCTTGGTCCCATTCTTTTGACGATAATCATTATCTAGAAGGGCCAATTGGGGTGATGCAGGCTTTAGATTTGCCCGCAACCATGTACATCGTGGGCAGTTGGATCGATAGTGGACCGGCATGGGACGGGAACTTAGATGAAGAGGAGATTCTTGATCTGTTTGAGGGAGGCTGGAGCTTGGGCAATCACACGTTCGATCACGACAATAATTGCGGCATACAGCCGGATCAGGCAAACAGGCGGGATGGCATTTTGCGAACCGACGAAGCGCTCAAAGCCTTGATCGCTCGCTCTTCCAGGGCAGATTACAAGGTGATATCTTTTGCGGTTCCCTGTGGTGGTCAGGATCGATTCGAGGCCTATCACGACCTGCTGGCTGATATGCGCGCTGAGAAATCTACAGACATTTTGTTTGACGAAGGGGGGCATGACGAACCCCTATACATTACAGTAACTGATGATTTTGATTTTGAGGCTTTGGTCAAGCGGGATTTAGCCATAGATGGGTCGGAAGATAATGCGGCCGACTTAAAAGCGATATTCGATTCGATTAGCCAGTTGAGTCTTGAAAGCAGCGATCAGGTTTATTGGTACAACTCATTTTCCCACGGGTCACAAACGTTCGGTGACAACACGGTCAAGCTAAATGATGTCGCGAGCTACTTTGTGAGGACATACGGCCGGAATGGATCAGGTGAGGCGTGGATGGCACCGGCCGATGAGATTTACAGTTATTTGTTGGTGCGGGAATTTGTTGAAATTTCCACAAGCAAAGATCTGCCTGCCGCAAGCACGCCAACCCCGCTTCCACCGACACCACTCCCCCCTACATCAACCGCAGCACCCACTCAGGCTTCACCCCCACAACCCACACCTACGTTTGATTTTGCAACATCAACTCCGAGCAGACCCACAGCAGGCAACATCACGCCAAAAGCTTTTTTGCCATTGGCAAGAATAGATAACTCATAAAGTTAAACATCCGCGATTCGCGGAGGAAAGCATCAAGCCGATTGAAGGGGCGTTCTGCACTTTTTTCTCAGGATCTAGAACAGTGTAAAAACTGTCTATTTGACGGTTGAGAATTCGCAGAAATCCTGTATAACCCAGCCCATGACAAGAATGAGAAAAATAGGGTTATCAGTTGTTGGCGTTGTGCTAGCGGCTGCAGGTGCAGGATACATCGGAATTGGCCTTGTCCTACATGGCATTCTCACGGATATCAGTGATGGATGTCGCAACCGATCTAATCGGCCGGATCTATTTACAGATCATAGCGATTTTTTCGCTCCACAATCACCCGACCTCAGCCCTTTTTATATGGAAGCGTATGAATCGGTCACATTTGAGAGCCGAGAAAGCGGAATTAACCTTTCAGCTTGGTACATACCGGGCGATGGTGACAAAGGGGCGGTCATTAGCGTTCATGGGATTGGTTCGTGCAAATACTCGGTTGTGAACTTGTTACAAGCCGGCATGCTCAACAAAGCTGGATACACGATGTTGGTTATGGACGTGCGCGATGCGGGGGATTCAGATTTTGAAGACGGCCGTTCAGCCATCGGAAATGAAGAATATTTAGACGTTCTGGGTGGATTTGACTGGTTACAAGCGGAGCAGGGATTTGATTCAGACAAAATCGGTGTTTTGGGCAACTCACTCGGCGCTGCCACTGCGCTAATCGCATTTTCTCAGGAGCCTGATCTGTCGGCCGCTTTTGTTGATTCACCGTTTGACAATCTGCCCCAAATCATACGTGAGGAGCTGGTCAGAGAAGGGTATCCACAATTTTTATATTCGGCCGGGCTAATCGCAGCCAGGCTACGCGGAGACGATGTCTTGTTTAGCAATCCGTACGATGCGATAGACAATGCCAACGGTCGCCCCATTTTTATTACGCACGGGACCGAAGACGGCCGAATTGGAGTCCATCACACGCAGCAATTGGCAGAACGAGCTGAAAACAACGGAGCCAATGCAACGATTTGGATCATCGATGGATTAGATCATGTTAGAGCTGCGGGGCAGCGAATCGAAGAATATGAGCAACGCCTAGTCACTTTTTTTGACGAATCTTTGAACTAATCAACCTTCTATTTTGCAATCTGAGCAGAAAATGAAAATCAATCCTACGGCGTAACAGCCGACATTAGCCTGCGTCATCTTGAGCTGATAGGTGGGTAAATCTCACCCTTCTTGTGATGTGTGCAGTGCGAACTTAGTGGTGATAACTAAATAGACTTTTTAACCTTTCCCAGCTTTTTTGCTTATCGGCCGTCTCCGTTTTTAGCCGTTTAGGGTACTAAGTGTTAACCGCTTTATAACCCGAACGGCCTATCAAATTGGGACAATTATTCGTTTAAGCTTAGAAAATGGGGTGGATATAGAGTCTTTACGGCATCTTCACTTAGGTTTTAATGCTAATCGAAAGAAATCTGACCTATACAGTCTTGGGGGTTTCTCTCTGGTAAAAAAGAGAAATTCACTTTAATCTTTCTATACTGTCGTATGCATTACTCTAAGGATGAGTCTGATTACACTTTCGGCTACACACCGAAATCTATAATCCTGCTGACTCGATCAACTTTTTGATATGAGCAAAAACCCACCAAATCATCAATCGTCGTCTAACGAACCCAATCGGGAAGACGACAAGAGCGAAGATATGAAGCAGAATTATATTTTTACGTGGAAGCTAATAGGTCTATGCATTCTCATTTTTGTAACAGTAGGGGTCAGTTGGGCAAGTTTTTCTGGAAATGAAAGCTTGCAAACTGATGGATCTACCGTCCCAAGCCGCACTCCAGCCGGAACGGTGCCAACCAGAACACCGGTTGGGACAGATCCAACCACAGAATCTCCCACAACAGATGCCCCAACAGCAACTCCGGGTGCATCTTCAAACAACACAAACCGAGCGGCATTTATGCCGATCATTGCACGGACAGATCCAACTCCAACGCCAACACCTATCGCAATACCGGCAGGTTGTGGCGGTTTAGTACAAGAAGCCGAAGCGGGGCAGCTTTTCGGCGGCCTAGTTGTTGGTTCTGACAACAATGCCAGCGGCGGTGGCTTTATCCATCACCCCGGCGCAGAACGAGATGGTTACTTTGGCATTAATAATGACCATCGAGCTGATTATTGTGTAAACATCAGCACGGCCGGAACCTATGTTGTACGTGGCTGGACATTCTCAGAGAATGAGTTTAGCGACTCGTTCTATGTTCGGGTCGACAATGGACCAAATGAAGGTCATTTATGGGACGTCGGCCGCTCAAGCACTTATCGCGACATCATGGTTAATGACCGTGGCAAAGCGGATCCCCAAACATTCTATCTAACACCGGGCGAACACACTTTCTCGATTTACGCCCGTGAATTCAACACCAGAATCGACCGGTTTGAGTTTCTTTTATCTGAAAACGACGATGGTGGTTCTGAAATTCCTCCTACCCAACCGCCTAGCAACCCCACCGCAACACCTCAACCCGTACCGGGTGGCAATGTAGATGGCTGGCCAATGGCCGGTGCAAATCTTCAGCGCACCTCCTCAGTTGCGGCCGGTGTTAATCCACGCCAGCAAAACGACTTTGGCATCAAATGGTATCGGCCGATTGAGGCCTATATCGGCCAACACGTTCAGCTGATTGCGGCTCGTGACAAAATCTACGCCTCAACCGCCCGTGGTCTGTATGCACTTGAAATGAATACGGGGAACACCGCATGGCGTTTTGATACAGAACTGCCATTGGGTCACTCCCCGGCCGTAGACGGAGATCGAATCTTCGTGGGTGGCTTTGACAAACGCGTTTATGCCTTAAATGCAGATACAGGCGCCCAAATTTGGACCTTTGAAGGGGCAAACGGTGGCTTTAGCACCAGCCCGTTAGTGGTTGGTAACCAAGTTTTGCTCGGTAGCCGTGACGGATACTTCTATTCGATCAACCGTGATAATGGTTCATTAAATTGGCAATATCCTCCAGCAGGGCAAGATCCTCTTGGTCCGATTTTATACTCGGCCGCTTATAAAGATGGTCGTGTTTACTTTGCCGCCAACGACAACTACGGGTACGCCCTTGATGTCAATAACAACGGCAGCTTAGCTTGGCGTTCAAGCAAATTACCAGGTGATGGCTATCAAGCATATTGGCCTGTGATTTATAACAACTATGTCATTTT
Organism: Chloroflexota bacterium; assembly: GCA_020628815.1. Lineage (GTDB taxonomy): Bacteria > Chloroflexota > Anaerolineae > Promineifilales > Promineifilaceae > WTJY01. The sequence goes on from JAHDEN010000022.1 coordinate 35,695, forward strand.
CTCAGCCGCATCCCCTTATGTTGAGGGTGGAACCCCTGGGACCCAATCGATCGAAGATCGCGGCTTTGGATTTGACTACGCTAAAAACATTCAGCGAGACGATATCTATCCTAACGGTGCAAACCGGGTAAGTGGGGCAGATGTGGCTGAATACCTAGAAAACAAACCGTGGCGACGTGGTGTAATTGTTCTTGATACATCAAACGGTCAAGAGTACACCATGGACACCGATGGAGACGGAAAACCTGAGTATGCACCGTTCTTGTATGCCGGAACCAAATCGGGTAACCGGTATCCGCCTCTGGTTGTTAACGGGCAAATTTACAGCCAATCGATGTCTCGAGCATTGTCAGGCTGGGGTATCTCTCGCGGTAACTTAACCGGCTGGACCCCAGGTGGCACCGGTGTCTCTTATGTGGGTGATTCCCATGCGATTGACGAACCGTTTGCAGATTCGGCCGCCGGTAGCATCGTCTACACCAATCTTTGCTGTGACCGCGTAGGTGGCTATTACGATATCAACGGCGGCAGCTCTGGCACCTTATGGGATTACAGTAAATCACTGGAAACCGTTGCCCTGAGCAACCCCGAAGATTGGCGTCGATCGTTGGCCCCTGGCTATGACTCGATGTGGTGGGAATCAAGCATGTATGTTGATCTTCCCCGCCTAACCGGTGCATACGGTGGACCAAACGGTATCTACCACAATCACTCGATTCAAAATCCGATTATTCCGTACAGAAACATGTTGTTCGTACACCGCAGTAATGCGATTATCGCCCTGGGGCCAGATGCGATTAGCATGAGCCAACGGAACGGCAGTGAAAGTGTCGATGCATACAACCAACGGATCCGAAATGAGTATCCTCAAATCTCGTTGCCACTGTTGACCATTAACAACAGCGGTGGGATTGATAGCCCGTTAAACGACCAAGAAGTACGTGGATTGCTTGATTATGAAATCGAAAAGATGATTAATGCGGGTCACTTACGGCCGGGATATTACAACGGAACCCGTGGTTACAATGAGTTTGTCAACATTTTCGAAAACCCAGGTGAGACGCTAGTAACGTTGGTAGAAGCATATCCATATGTGTCCAGCTCACTACAGCCTCAACTGCGTCAATACATCGACGAACATTACGCCCTCTACTTTACCGGCGGCATGATCTCTCGCACCGGCTACCAAGGGTTAGCGGCTCGTGAATGGATGCCGGTTCCGCCAGAAGTACAGGCGACGATGAACAGCAAAGGGCATACCAACGGTGCCACGGCCGGGTCTGGCTGGAACTATCCACAGTACAACATTTACGCCATGTGGAAATATGCGGATCTGTTTTATGCCAATGATCAGGGCAAGCTCAACGCCATTTATAACGATGCGAAGTCAAAACTAAGCACTGATCTGCCAAGCGGGCAAACTTTGACCGAACACATCTGGCTAGATAACGGATTTGCGGCCGGTTACATCGGCTTCATGAATCTGCAAGATTTAGCTGGCAAAAGCGGATCAGATTCTTCACTGCGCAGCAGCGTATCGAACAATCTCAACGCGATCCAGCAACGTCGTGCCAGCAACTTCTCAAAAGATCAGCCGTTCATCAATACGTCTGGTGGTAACTACTACAAGCGCAGCTTTAACGTAGCCCGGAACTTTATCTACATGACTCCAGAATTTGGCGATTACCTGCGCACGAACTCATTTAGCCAAGTAAGCGGTGCAATCGCTGAATATGAATCTGTAGCGCCATATTGGGTTGCGAACCGGTACGAGGCGACGATTCAAGAGATGAGCAGCGACAATATGTATACGCACAACAGCATGTTTAAAGCGAAAGCGTATATCTTGAATGAGTCTCAGGGTCAGTTGCGTAAGTACATCGACTCTCCGGCGTTTGCGGTGGGTGACTTACACTACATCCAAACGCTCACGATGTCGCTCGAACCGTAGGCGAAAATTTAGCGGGTAACAATGGATTTTAGATAGCGTACCGGCCGGTTCTTGAACGAGAATCGGCCGGTTTTTTGTTACGCATCTGAAGCTAGTTTTTTGTAGAGGCATCCCTGCAAGCCATTAACTTTCCCGTATGTCCTAATTAACCTGAGTTTTTCTCAAGCTCGGAACGTATGAAAATAGTCTTTACAAATTATTTGAGCCCAAATATCTAACTTGAAATCAACTAGAACGGTGTCATCGGGCCTTTAGGCCTTAGATGACACCGTTCTTATCTAAAACTCAGGTTAATTATCTAAAACTGAATTTCAACGGTTCCTAAGCTGCCAAAATCGGCTTTGATCAATTGCCCCGATTGAGCCGGATAAACCGGCATGCAAACCCCGGTTGTCACGATCTCCCCCGCTTTTAATCGTTTGCCATATTTAGGCAAGATGTTTGCGATCCAGGCCAACGCGTTGAGCGGGTTGCCCAAGGCGATTTCGCCCCGGCCGCTAGAAACTTCTGCGCCATCGGCATACAAGGTTACAGGATGGGTTGGTAAATCTAGACCTTGAAGAGAATGGGTGGGACTGCCACTCACCCAGCAGGCATGGATGGCGTTGTCCGCAATCACTCTGGGGGCGTCAAAGACATCCCATCCCCCCAAATGATGGTGCACCACTTCGATAGAGGGGATAACGGCAGCAACGAGGTTTGCGATCGTATCGGCCGTCTGCACCGCCCCTGACGGCACATCCTCAGCCATCTCAAACGCAAACTCTGGCTCAATCACCATCATGGTGTAGTTTTTTGGGTCGATGGCTACAGGGCTAACGAACCTGCTTGAGTTAAACATACGGCCGTAGACAGGGCCATCTGTATTGAGCAGCTGCTGAGCCCCCTCGCTGGTACAACCGATTTTGTAACCAAACGTGGTTGTGTCCCACGCTTTGCTCAGTTTAGTAACCAGCAAATCTTGCACCGCATATGCTGCGTCGGTGTCAAACGTTGACAAGTCGGCCGGCACATCGTCGGCCGTTTGGTTTGTCTGCCGCAGTTGAAAATTAAACGTTGCGTACCGTTCTATATCGTTCATGGAATTCCTCTCAAATTGGTCTTAGATGGGACCAAAGCATAGCAAAGAGAGGGCATTTCGCAATGTGACAATGACGACAAACAAGGGTAACAAAGTACGATTGATCAGCAGGCAAGACCCATGAAACAAGGCTTCTCTTTTATGGGCTTAAAAGCAGGAGTTTATGCAAGTTCCTCTTCAAACTCTTCTGCGAGCGGTAGGACAAAGTAAAATTTACACCCTTGACCGATTTGGCTCTCGACACCGACATAGCCGCTTAGCTTGTCTAGAATCCGTTTAACGATGGCTAAACCAAGCCCGTGCCCTTCTTGACTTAATCCTTTAATTCGGGTGTGTTTGGTGAAGACAATTTCTTGATCTTCTAACGACAAGCCGCCCCCATGGTCTTGCACCCAAAATTGGACATATCCCTTTTCGATCACCCTATAGCCAACTTCAATATCTAAATCGCTGCCGCCATATTTAATCGCGTTAGAGAGGTAGTTAACCCAAACTTCTTCGATCCAAGCTCCGTGGCCGGTTACAACGGGCCATTCAGTCGGCCGGTGAATCGTTCCAGAATATTCTAGCCACCACGTTTTGATTCTTTTTTCTACATTTTCAAAGATCTCGCCCATATCTAGCGGCTCGGTTACCACTTCGTTTTGCCTGATCGATGAAAACGCCAGTAATTCATCAACAATCGTATTCGCTTTTTCCGCATTGCGGCGGATGGCGTTCATAAAGTTACGTTTGTCATCATCGCTGTAATACTCCCAGTTCTCGTATAGCTGATTGGCAAACCCTTGCATCAACCCAACCGGATTCTTGATATCATGCGCCACCATCGACGAATAAGATTTTAGGTCGTCGATCTGATCTTCCATTTCTATGGTACGTGATCGTTTTGAAATATGGGTATTGATTCGGGCGATAGTCTCATCGATCATGACCGGTTTGGTCAGATAGTCATCCCCGCCCATAGCAAACGCCATCATTTTGGCTTCCGGCTCATCACAACCGCTTATAAAAATGATCGGGATGTCTTCTGTTCCCTCGTAATTTTTAACAAACTTGCACACTTCAAACCCATCAATTTCTGGCATTAAAATATCCAGCAAAATGATGTCGGGTGGTTTCGCCAAAATGCTGTGCAAAGCTTGCACCCCTTTTGAAACGACTTCAACCTCATACCCGTGCATGGTCAAAATGGATTGAAGACCCGACAGCTGCTGTGGAGCATCGTCTACGATTAATATTCTTTCGCTAGGGATAATTGAGGCCATAGATATTTGAAAACAACACTGCGAATAAATATCTAAACAGGTTGCATAGGATTGGTTGCAAAACAAGCTTTAAAAATTGACACTTTTTAGCGTGCTTCCTTCGTTTAATTAAGGAAAGTTTGTGCCTACTCGTTAGCTTGCCCATTGTAGACGAGAATGCCCTATATTGATCAAAAATAAACAGGACCAGATTCCTGTACAGGACTATTTTCCCGCCTATTCGGCTAACAATATTGTGATTTTGGTTGCACAGAGGCCGGAATCTGAGTGAAAACGCAAAAACCCATCCCTTGCTATACGTTTTAGAAGGGATGGGCTTTAGCCAGCAGCATAGGCTTCAGGGGTTCAAATTGATACCAGCTACGCAGAAACGCCTGACTGGGTTGATTGGTGGCGTAACGTTGCTTCTTCTACAGCGATCAACTGCTGTTCGGCCAAGCCATCACGAGCGGCTTGAGCGCGATCGGCCGCACCTTGCAAGCCCATGCCTGACGATTGGAAGTGAGGCATGACTTCACGAGCAAACAGCTCGAAGCTGTTGTTAGTGGCTTGCGGGTTTGCCCAATTGTGTGCCAAGGTCATATACGCACCAAAACCACCGTTTGATTGCTCGATAAGCTCATGAATCTGAGCGATCATCATTTCAGGAGTGCCGATGACGCCTAGCCCGCCATTCACAAAGTCGATCATTTCGTCAAGATTATTCCCCTCGACCGCCATTTGTGGGAAGGCTGCCACGTGCTGGAAGTAGCGGAACCACTGTTCCATGCCGTATTTCACATCTTTACGCGCCTGTTCTTCCGTCTCGGCCAAATGCATCAGCCCGACCAAGCGCCATTTGCTGCGATCAGCAACTTGCCCATGCTTAGCGGCCATTTCTTCTTGAACGGTCCAATGGTGGGCCAGCACGTCCATTCCGATCGAAACGGTGGCACCCAGCGACAATAATCCGGCCCCATATTTACCGGCCATTCTTGGGCCAGATGGAGAGGCGACGGCCGCGACTGCTAGATCAAAGAGCGGGTCTGAGTACGGCCGTAAATGCAAGCGGGCGTCTTTCAGTACGAGTCGGTCAGATTCATAGCTGATCGGTTCTTCACTTGTCAGCAGATGAACCAATACTTCCATGTAGTCTTCGAGCAACGGCCGCATTTGTGTCGGTTTTAGCCCCAGCATTCCGGCGTCTGTGGGTAATGCTCCGGGTCCCACACCCAGCATGATCCGGCCGCGTGTTAGATGGTCTAGCAACACCATGCGCTCAGCCACCCATAACGGGTTGTGGTATGGGAGAGAAACTACACCTGTGCCGAGCTTTATGCGTCGGGTACGGTTGGCGGCCGCCATAATAAAAATCTCTGGAGATGCGATAATTTCGCTACCGGCCGAATGATGCTCACCGATCCAAGCCTCGTCATATCCCAGCGTATCTAGATGTTCGATGAGCTGTAAGTCATACTCAAGCGAAACAGTAGGGTTGTGCCCCGGCGCGTGAAATGGCGCCATAAAAATGCCAAATTTCATTTTCATGATGTCGAAAAACCTCCATACAAACGCAACCGTTGTGAAAACGGTGCAGAAATTCTTGGCCCAACCCCATATTCGATCAATCAATCATCCAACGAGAAATACAACCTCTCTGGGCATCGGCTCAATTGATTTACAAAGGCTATTTAGTTGTGGAACAATTCGTAGAAATTGAAAGACGAAAATGGAAGATGGTGCCATTTTCAAAAAAGATCGGGCGTGGGGAACATTGGATGTTAGTTGCCCGAGAACTGAATTTTGTAGTCTATTCAGTTCGTTGAGAGGGTACAGCAAGAAAATGACATAGGCAAACTTAAACCGAAAGGGTTTTTCATATTATGGAAAATTGAATTATCAATCGCTGTGACTTTAAAAATCCCGATTCCTAACAGCACAACATCAAAAAACAGCTCAAAATTATTCGGCTATTCGCCAAGGTTCCAGTATGATCCCGAACGATTCTGGTTAAATACTATATTAGGCTTCGTCGGAAGCATGAACTCTAAATGAAAACAAAGAATTTGATATTTACTGGTCTTATGGGTACAGGAAAAACAACCATTGGCAAACTAGTTGCAACAAAACTTGATCGAGAATTTATCGATACAGATGAATACATTGACAAACATTTTGGACCCGCAGCTAATATTCTAAATCAGCCTAATGGTGACAATGAATTCCGTATCCTCGAAGAGAAAGTAGCTCATGAGTTGAGCAAAAAAAACAATTTAGTCATATCAACTGGTGGGCGTTTTATGCTAAATCAAACTAGCATTAATGTCATGCAGGAAACTGGTTTTATATTGTGCCTTGAAGCAGAACTTCACGACATCGTTAATAGACTTCAATTACCTTTAATTGAGACATATAGACCCAGATTTGCGAATGCCAAAAACAAATTAAACCTTATGGAGCAGCTTAAAGAACAAAGTGAGCCATATTTAAACCAATTTGAAAAAATTCAAACAACAGGATGCAGCTTAGATGAGATAGTAGCCAATGTTCTACTTTTATTTTCTAAACATTGCGGAAGATAAACTTTGGAGGCGGGTCAAGATTGACAGCGAGCTTACTGCTAGCCCATATAAAGCCAAAGATAAGCGAGGCTAATTTCAGCCCTAGCAAAATATCTGCAAAAGTCTAAGCGTATTGTGCGATGCCATTGCCCAGTGACCAATCTTCGCTAGCTACTTCAACCAAGTTAATCACAATATCTTCCGGCCGAATTCCTGGATCTGCACTAAGCCGTTTGGCAATCTCTGCATAGAGCGCTTTCTTCTGTTCAACCGTTCGGCCAGCGTTTAAAGTAATCTGAATGAAGACAATATCATCGGTTCTTTCTATCCCGGCATAGTTTCCACTGCTGTTGAAATTGCCCGGCTCAAGCTCCGTTATTGTCGCAAAGCGGTCATCTTCTGGGATGCTCATCGTGGCACGCATTGCAAGATAAATTTGTTCCATTAAGGTCGTGCGAAACTCAAGCGACTTCCCTTTTTTGAGCGAAATTTGTGAAAATGGCATTTGATTAATTTCCTTGAGATTGAATACTGTATAACAAGTTTTAGTTGAATTATCTCACAGCAACGTTATCCCTGCGATGGTAAATATCCAGCGCTACATTCCAGCCATCTCAAAGGTTTCGCGCTCTTCTCGAAAAGAAACAAACAATTTGAAAACACATCTTTTTTAAGCGAATTTCTTCTAAAACGACCAAGATCCGACAGACGGTCACCTTGGCTTAATCATCCGTAAAGTTTGGTTGCGCACAAGCCAAAACAATCTAAGATCAGCCAATGTCTGAATCAAGATCGATCCGTTGGCACCATCGCTGGTCGATAATTCCGTTAGGGGTGCTTATTGTTTTAGCCTTTTTGATCCCCAATTCTATTTGGAACGTCCTGCTAACCTCTTTAGGCGGCATCTATCTAATAAGCTATGTGTGGGTTCGGCAATTGCACAAAAAACTAAGCAGCGAGCGGCTGTTGCAAGGGGGTTGGATTGCGGTTGGGGATCAGCTAAGCGAGCGGTTTTCGATCAAGAATGACAGTGTTTTGCCCGCACTTTGGGTGGAAATTACAGATGATTCAAATATTCCGGGGTATCGGCCGAGTGTTGCCTTTCAGGTGTTGGGGCTATCGGAGCATAAATGGCGACAATCGGCCGTTTGTTTGCAACGGGGGCGCTTTACGATCGGCCCGTGGCGCTTACGATCGGGGGATCCGTTTGGACTGTTTGAACTCATCGTTGAGTATCCACAAACTGAAGAGATGATCATCCACCCACCCCTTGATATCGACCTCAACTTTACATTGCCAACCGGCCTGCAACAGGGGGATGTGACCGGCCGGGATCGAGCATTTCAGGTCACCAACAATATCGCCGGAGTAAGAGGGTATCAGCCACTCGACCCGCTTAATTGGATCCACTGGCCCTCAACCGCCCGCACGGGGTCTTTGGCGGTGCGCGAATTTGATATCGAGGCGGCCGGTGATGCGTGGGTCCTCATCGATCTAGAAGAAAAATGGCACACCGGGGACGGGTTGGAAAGCAGCGAAGAGTACGCCGTGATGTTGGCCAGCGCCTTATCTACTCGGATTTTGGCAAAAAATCGGGCGGTGGGGTTAGCCACCTACGGTGAGCGGCCAATCATTTTGCCGTCGCAAAAAGGGGCTCCCCAACATTGGCGAATTTTAAGCACGCTGGCCGAAATTTCGGCCGATGGCGCCACAGGCTGGAAAAACAGTTTAGACGACGTGCGTCAGGTCATCTCACGCGGCTCGTCACTCATCTTGCTCACCCCAAATCCCGATCTTAGCTGGTTATCCAACTTGGTTGATTTGCAGCGTAAACAGATCAAAATCACTGTTATCTTGCTCGACCGCAACTCGTTTGATGGCGCAGAACCAAGTGACTCAACTATTTTTCAGCTGCAAAGCCAAATCCAAAAAAACGGGTTTAAGGCGGATGTCATCCAGCGGGGTGATATTCCGTTGCCACAGCTTGATAGTGAGCCAGATGCAGAGTTCAAAATCTCCCCGTTCGGCCGGTCTGTTAGAGAAACGCACGGGGCGCACGACTAATGGACAGACTGATTATTTGGTTCTGGCACAGATACCGGCCGCGTGAGGGATGGCTGCTGTTTGGCCTAACATGGCTCATTTTGTGGCTGAGCGTAAGCGCTGTAATTTCGGCCGAATGGGTACCAGAAAGCCGACCGATTCAGGCCACATTTTGGGTCGCAACGTGTGTCAGCTATCTGATCATTTGGCGCCCACACATCCGGCCGTCGATCCATATTTTTCTGCTAGTTTGTTTTATCTGCGGGGCAGCCCTTCTCGGCTCGGTCAACTTTCAGTTTAGGCCGCTTTTCTCAGGGGATTGGCAGCAATTTAGCCAAGATTTCAGCTTGGGTGCAACCACATTTTGGGCCAAGCTATCAGGGTGGATGCAGGCTGTTTCGACCGGACAATCTTCAGCCGAAACGGCGGTCTTTGCCCTCGGCTTAGCCCTGCTCGTGGGGGGCTGTGTCGCCTTTATGATTTGGCAGGTTTATCGCCGTAAACGGCCGGTCGTTATGATTTTTAGCCTTCTGTTTTTACTGGGGCTAAACAGCTATTTTAGCGGCAGCCGGAGCGCCAATATTTTATTTGTCATCTTATTTGGCACCGTCTATCTGGTTATGTGGGAGCAGTTTAATCGGGAAACCCATTGGCGCAAAAACGAAATCGATCACTCAGACGATATGTTGATGACAACCACAGTGGTCTCGGCCGGGATAACCCTTGTGCTTTTGTTGGGCAGCATTTTTCTCCCGTCAGTGCCATACTCTGAAATTGCACGACGGTTTCAACAATCTGCCCTAGTCCAAGCGTTTGAGGATCGGTTTGAACAGGCGTTTGCCGGGGTTAATACGGCCGCAAACCGGCCGGGGACAGACGGCCCACCTGTTGCAGGTGGCGGGCAAAGCTCGGTGGGCATTTTGCCCCGCCAATATCTGCTTGGCAATCCGCCAGAGCTGGCCGAGACGCCGGTATTTTTAGCCGACGTTCGCTTTAGCCAGCCCCCAGTTGGCCCGTTGCACTGGCGCGCGTCAAGCTTTGATGTGTATACCGGCCGGGGCTGGCGACGCTCAGACGCAACTGAAGTTGTTGAGCTAGCGACAAAGGAGCAGCTACCAAGCCTCATTCCGATCAGCAACAGCGCAGGCCAAATAAATGTTGAACAAACGGTGACATGGTCGAGCGACGGCCGCTTTTCAAATTTGCTGACCATCGGGTTGCCCACCCAGTTTAGCCAGCCGGTTAAAACACATCTGCGGCCGTTTAACGATCTCTCTCGTGTGTCAAACCCAACTCAATTTACCGTACCCAGCTATCAAGCCAGCAGCAGGCTGGCTTTGCGCAACCCATCCAGCCTGAACCAGCTAGAAATAACCCCAGACCAGTTTGATAACCTTGAGTTTTACACCCATTACACCACCCTGCCACCCAACATTCCGGAACGGGTTTTTGCACTTGCGCAGCAGGTCACGCCCGATGCCCAAACCCCTTTTGAGCAGGCGCTGCAGCTAGAGCAGTTTTTGCGTCAATACACATACAACTTAGACATTCAGCCGATCCCCGACAATGTCGATCCGGTTGATTATTTTTTGTTTGATTTACAAGAAGGATATTGCGATCTGTATGCGAGCTCGATGGTGGTTATGGCCCGCAGTTTGGGGCTACCGGCCCGCTTAGGCATCGGGTATCTGCATCCGCAACCGCGTGAGGACGGCCGTTTTTTAATTACGCAGGATTTGGGTCATTCATGGGCGGAAATTTACTTTCCCGGGGTAGGTTGGGTTGAATTTGAGCCGACAGCCACTTTCCCGATTGCGGCCGAATTTGACCCTCTGGCGCAAGGACAGCCAAACGCCGCAACCACGGCCGAAACACCGCCGGTCCCAGAGGCGATGCCGTTACCGGAGCAAACCGAGCCGCTGGTCATCTCTCCGGTCTTTTACCTGCTTGCAGCGCTGCTTTTAGGGTGGATGGGGCTGCTCACCGGCCGCTGGGTTCAGCGTCGTAACGAACCAAAAACGCTGGGAGACATCGTTCTCAAACTGCAAGCCTTCGCACAAAAAATCGACTATCCGGCCGATGCCAGCCAAACGCTGGCTGAATTTTCAGCCGGGTTACAGCAGTTTCTGCGGGGATGGGTTGAGCACAACCAGCTATCGATCGATGATCAGACATTATCGCGTCAAATCGGCCAAGTTGTTGCCAGCTACGAACGTGATCTGTACGATAAAACTCCGCTGGCTGCGGCCGAAGTTGAGCGGTCGATTGGGACGTGGCGCTTGTTTCAGCGGCCATTGCGCAATCTGATCTGGGCCAAACGCTGGCAAAATTTTATGCGCTACTTTTCCAAGTAGGAGCATCCGTTGCAGATATAATTGGTATCAACTTAAGAAACTTATCGATCAAAAACCTGCCCAATTTCGCAGGATGAATCCTGCGGTTAAGATAGGAAGCCCGATAAATCGGGCTCTCGCAGCCATTTTAACCTGATTGATCAGATTTCTTGTCTTAAACGAGGGCTTGAGCCCTCGGAAATATGGCTGAAGTTGATACCAAAGGGGCATCCGTTGCAGATGTCTACAAAAGATGCCCTTACAGCATCTTTAGTGCTGCTTAAAAAATGCCCAGATTTCGTTGTAAAACTGGCTGTTCGCCGTGTCTCCAATAAGGCCTGAATGAGAAACCCCATTGGCAACGTGATACTTAATCTCGTGACCGGAGTCGCAATCTGAGTAGGTGAACGACTCGCCGGTGGTCGTGTCCCACAGCTTATCTTCTGCTACCGGGGTGGTAGAGCAATTAAAGTGGTTGGCCCAGTTCAGCGCACTCGCTTCGGCCGAGATAAACTCACCCACCACTGATTCACCCCCATTGATCGGGATTAACGTATCCGCATCTCCATTAAACTGGAAGACAGACAGGGTCCGCTGCGGGGTCAGCTCACTGGTCGAGACAGACTGTTGTGACGCCAACGTCGCAATCGCACTGAAGTACGTTGTTGATTTACCCAACAAGTTCATCATTCCAGAACCATTTGAATAGCCAATTCCGTACATTTTCGTCGTGTCGAGTTCGCTGTAACCCGACAATGTCTGGACAATCATATTGACAAACTCAAGGTCGTCAGCGGTGGTTGCTTCGCTACCTAAATTCCAGTAACCACCATTGCTTCCATCATTTGAATGGCCGTTTGGATAGACCCCCACAAATTCACCTGCATCAATCAAGGTGCTCAAATGCACGTTATTGACAAACCCAAATCCGGTACCGCCCGCACCATGCAGGGCCATCACAATAGGATAAGGTTGAGCGTTACGGCCGTCGCCAAACGATTGAGGCATTCGAATATACACCTTACGGGCAACCATTTCTCCTTCAATCATCTGATCAATCGTGATGAGGTTTGTGCCCGGCCGTAAATCTTCAGGCGTTGGCATGGGAGTCGCGGTTACATTGGGCGCTGGTGTTTGTGTCGGGGTAGCGGTTTCGTTAGGAGAAGGAGTTTGCGTCGGCACAGGGGCCTCAGTCTCTCCAGCATCTTCCCCATTCAAAATGACGGGCAAATAGCTATTGGTATTGGTCTCAACCACGTCAGCAGCCGACTCAAATGCACCCATATCAATAATCGAATTCTGAACACGCTCATTGCCAGCCAAATCGATTGCGACTTGGCTTGTATACGCGGCCGTATTACCCGCATCAATCGCAGGTGAACCAGATTGGAGATTTAAGTTCCCATCCAGCATCGGGTCGCTGTCTAAATTGTTGCCACCATCAGTTCCAAATGGACTGTTCCAGCCGGTGCTGCCACCGCTCCCTTCAACAATGCTATAGCTGATTGCCGGAGTAGAAGAATTATTGTGAATACTTTCGCCAACAGGGGCCGTATTCCCCCATAAGATGCTGTTGATAAGGGTCGGATCGCTATTTGTATTCAACAGTGCTCCACCGCGTGCATTGGTTCCGGCCGCCGTATTTCCATAAAACGTCACATTCGTAAGTGTGGGGCTACTGCTATCAAAATTAAACATCCCCCCCCACTGATTGCGGTATTCCCATAAAAACTAACATTAAAGAGAGTCGGGTTACTCTGGCCGCTATTAAACATGCCGCCCGCATCAAAATTTGCTGAGTTGTGTACAAATGAAACATTGGTCAGGGCAGGGCTGCTTTGGCTGTTATTAAACATACCACCACCGCCATTAGCACTGTTCCCTGAAAACGAAACATTGGTTAGCGTGGGGCTACCGGCTAGGTTGACCATCCCACCCCCACGGTCATTCGGAGTTGTACCGGTCGCTTGCCCGGCCGTCACAGTGAAGCCGTCTAAAATCGCTGTGGCAGATGTTCCGCTTCCGGTCACTACATGGTAGCTGTTGTCCCCCACAATGTTTGTTGTATCTGTTAAAACGCCGCTCGACCCTACGGTATCATCCCCATCAATATCACCGCTTAAAATGGTTAAGTTGGTACGCCAATCCCGTTCGGCTCGAGTACTTTCAGATCCCGAAAACCCGCCCAAAATCAGCACGTTGTCTACCATTTCAAAGCTGTCATTAACGGTGTTTCCGGGGGTGTACACACCGGCCGCCACCCATATCTCATCTCCGGCCGTAGCCGAAGCCAATGCTCCTTGCAGATCGCTGTGAGCGTTCGCCCAACTTGATCCATCATCTAAGCCACCGCTGACTCCAGCGTTAACGTAGATTATGCCAGCCGCCTGAGTCGGAACATTTATCATGAAGAAGACAGCAATAAGAAAAAAGCCCAAAAGGCTCAAGGTAAACCAAACTGATTTTGAATACGTCATCATATCTTTAGTTAGGAAAACGGTATATCGGGACTGATGATCAACACATCAATCCGCGCATTCCTCGCCAAGCAGTATGGGAGGTCGGAGGTCGGAATAATAGGCAACATCTTAGGCTTATCGTCCTAAGGGGGACAACTGTCGATTAATTGAAACGTTTGCAGTCAGGTTTATGGCGTTTCAAAAAGCTCCCCAAGCATAATAGCCACATAAATCACTCCCAATCCTTTGCGACTAAATCAGCCACTCGGGGTAAAACTAAGGGCATGCTTCGACAATTTTTCGCCTATTACCGCCCCTACAGAGGGCTTTTTATTTTAGACTTCGGCTGTGCCGTTATTGTGGGTATTTTAGAGCTGGGATTTCCACTGGCGATCAATCAATTTATAGACAACCTTTTGCCGAGCAAAAATTGGCCCCTCATCATTTTGGCCACCTTTATTCTGCTCGGGATCTATGCGCTGAATACGGCTTTGCAATATGTGGTGACTTATTGGGGCCACATGCTCGGCATCAACATAGAGACCGACATGCGCACCAAGCTGTTTGATCATCTACAGAAGCTGTCATTCAGCTATTTTGACAATACAAAAACGGGCCACTTAATCGCCCGCATCACCACCGACCTGCAGGATATCGGGGAGCTGGCGCATCATGGGCCAGAGGATGTCTTTATCGCCATAATGACGATTATCGGCGCATTTGTGTTGATGGCGATGATCCACCTGCAGTTGGCTCTGCTCACCTTTATTGTGGTACCGGTTATTTTGTGGATCGCCATGGTCTACAGCAACAAAATGACTTCAACTTGGCGTCAGCTTTTCCGCACTTTTGGACAGTTCAACGCCCGTATCGAAGATGCTTTGGGCGGGGTTCGAGTGGTCAAAGCGTTTGCCAATGAGGATCACGAACGGGAGCTTTTTGCCGTAAACAATTACCGGTATCGGGAAACGAAACTGGTGGCGTACAACATCATGGCGAAAGGGGTTTCAATCAGCTACATGCTGATGCGCTTTGTGATTTTGTTTGTGATGGTGGCGGGCACGTGGTACGTGCTGCAAGAAGAATTGAGCTATGGGGAATTTATCGCTTACTTGCTGTTGACCAACGTCTTTTTCCGGCCGATTGAGAAGATCAATTCAGTCATCGAAAGCTATCCCAAAGGGATTGCCGGGTTTAAACAGTATGTAGACATTTTGAGTACCGAGCCTGACATTGCAGATGCACCTGATGCGGTAACGGTCGAACATTTAGACGGCAACATCGCTCTCAACAATGTGACCTTTAGCTACGAAGATAACAAGTCGATTTTGCGCGACATCAATCTGACCATTAATGCGGGGCAGACGGTTGCCTTTGTCGGCCCATCGGGCGCAGGCAAAACAACGTTGTGCAGCCTCATCCCTCGTTTTTACGATGTAGACGCGGGGGAGATCACAATTGACGGCATTGATATTCGGGCGATGACGGCCGCATCACTGCGACAGCAGATCGGCATCGTTCAGCAAGATGTCTTTTTGTTTGCAGGCACCATCGGAGAAAATATCGCCTACGGCAAACTCGACGCCAGCGAAGACGAGATTTGGGACGCAGCCAAACGGGCGCAACTTGACACCTTTATTCGTGATCAGCCTGATCAAATGCAAACGGTAATTGGCGAGCGTGGGGTCAAGTTATCCGGTGGTCAAAAACAGCGGCTGGCTATCGCCCGCATGTTCCTGAAGAACCCACCCATCCTTATTTTGGATGAGGCGACTTCGGCCCTCGACACCGCGACAGAAGTGGCGATTCAGCAAGCGTTGGTTGAGCTTTCGAAAGGGCGCA
>JAHDEN010000203.1 GCA_020628815.1 Chloroflexota bacterium
AGGAGCCGGAGGAACTGGCCGAGCTTATTGTGGACCTGTGTAAGCGGCGCATCCCGGCCAAGTTTAAGCTGGACCCATTTGACGATGTGCAGATTTTGGCCCCGATGTACAACGGAGCGGCCGGGGTGACCAATCTAAATAAACTAATGCAGCAGGGGCTAAACCCACCCGGCCGTGGCAAGGGTGAAAAGCCGTTGGGAGGCCGGACTTTTAGGCAGGGGGATAAGGTGATGCAGATTGTGAACAACTACGACAAAAACGTGTTTAACGGGGACATCGGCCGGGTGACAAACGTAGACACGGTGCAGCAGTTGATCACGGTGAACATGGAGGGGATGCCGGTGGTCTATGACTTTTTAGAGGCGGATGAGCTGGTGCACGCATTTGCGATTAGCGTGCATAAATCGCAGGGGAGCGAATATCCGTGTGTGGTAATTCCGGTGGTGACGCAACATTACATGATGCTACAGCGGAATTTGTTGTACACGGCCGTGACCCGGGCGAAGAAGGTAGTGATTTTGGCTGGCACCCGCCGGGCGTTGGGGATGGCGATTAAAAATAACAAGCAGTCGCAGCGCCACACGGCTCTCGATTGGCGACTAATGAAATAGTGACTTATCTGATTTACGAATGTAAACTTAGCCAACTAAAATCATTTTGGGCAGTCCGCATGGAGACTATACTCAAAGCTATCTCAAAAATTTTATATGTCTAAAGAGTTTGTAATTTACACAGATGAATCTGTTAAGAGGGGAAAGTTTTACTCAAATTTTTATGGTGGCGCATTAGTCCGATCTTCTCAACTTGAGTCTGTTCAAAATGCCTTGAATCATAAAAAGAGAGAGCTACATTTTTATAATGAACTCAAATGGCAACGGGTAACGGAAAATTATCTATCGAAGTATATTTCAATAATCGATTTATTTTTTGATTTTATTGCTAACGATCAAATCAAAATTAGAATTATGTGTACCCAAAATGCAAATGTACCGACAAACTTAAACTCTTATCAGTTGGAACATACCTACCATTTACTTTATTATCAATTATTTAAACATGCATTTGGATTGAGGTATGCAAATTCTGGCGATTTCCCAATATATTTGAGGATATACCTTGATCAAATGCCCGATACAAAAGCGAAAAATGCCCAATTTAAAGCTCATCTGATAGGACTTGAGAAATCAATTGACTTTAAAGATGCAAAAATTAGATTGCGAGAAGATCAAATAGCTGAGGTGAATTCTGAAAATCATGTAATTTTACAGTGCCTAGATATTATTTTAGGAGCAATGCAGTTCAGGCTAAATGATATGCATAAAGCTAAACCTAAGGGGGGCAACCGAAGGGGAAAGCGAACAATTGCAAAGGAAAAGCTTTACAAGCATATACTCGCCCGAATTCGAGAAATTTATCCTAACTTTAATATTGGTATATCTACGGGTACCCATGAAGTATCTGATAAATGGGCTCACCCTTATAGACATTGGATATTTATTCCTAAAGAATTCAAGAGGGACAAATCACAAACAAAAGGCTCAAAATAAAAAACCCCGCAACTGCTACAAAATATCTCAAGTGGAACTTGAGACTTCACAGAATACAGGGCTTATTTATAAAGAGTATACATAAAAACAGATTTTTTGTAAAAGTCACAGGACGCAGGGTGCGGTTACATTTTGTGTAATGATAGATTTCAATGGTAGGGGCCAGGCATTCGCACTGAATCAAATTGCTCTTGGTAAATTTCGCAGCGAATGTCTTGCTCCGGTATGAGAATATTTGTGCACAAACATTAAGTTGTTGCCAATTCGGGGCAAGACATTCACAGATAGTTGATTCCAGCTGAGAATATTGCCATGTGAATGCTTGGCCCCTACCCAATATATTTCACATTACACAGAAAGTAACCGCACCCTAGGACGCAGGCCAAGCCGGTAGTGATTTTATCTGGTTCTCCCCGAGCTTTGAGCTTAGCGGTGAAGAAGACTAAGGTTTCTTAACGTCATACAGTCTTCGATTAATTATTGAAGTCGTAGCTTTTTAATTGTGAAAACATTTAAGAAGCCCGCCTACATTTTGTTTCACGCTATATCGTCATAAAAGTGTTATCAACCTACAAAAGAAGGATCTAATTGAGAGATGAGTCAAGCGCTTTTCAATGATAGAGTTTAGTTGGGAAGTTTTAAAATCCTTAAACCTTGATAAACGCCCAGTTGCAAAGCAGGTTGGAGTGCGACATATTTAACAGTGCCAAAAGGGGATGAGCAGTAGAGTTCGGCCGCACACAAGAAGATATAGGTTCTGATTAACCACAACCTGCATCAAAAAGGGAAATCGGATGGAAAAGCACATTAATCATTTAAGCCCAAACTGGCCTGTCAGTTTGGGCCGCTGGCTCACGGCCGGACTTTTGCTACTCGGGCTGGCACTTTGGGTGAGCCAAACGGCTGTGACCACTGGACAAGAGACTAGCGACAGCCTGATCTATTTGCCCTTGCTAGCAAAACCGGCCGAGCCGCAACCACCGGCCGCGACTGCCACACCCGAACCAGAAAATACCCCAACGCCAGAAAATACAGCGACCCCAACTCCATCCCCCACCCCCGAGCTTGATCCGGCCAAACTGTTTGTCGAGACATTTGACGGCGATCCGGCCGCGCCTGAAATCTGGACCGATGAAAATTGGGAGATCACCATTCATCAGCGGGACAATGACCGGCTGTACGAAATGCTGCCGATGCAGGCCCAACATGGCCCCAACTGCGAAGCGCCCGATGCAACCCACACCGTTACTAGTCACGAAGCCAACCTGTACATCTGCAAAAACCATATGATGACGGCTAACTACGGGGCATCTGATAATGGTGGGTATGGGATGGTCTACTTCACCCCAAACCGGACGCTCGATGCGACCGGCGACTGGCAGGTGCAGTTTGACCTATCTACCTATCGGGTTAATCGGGTGCGCAACTGGGTTGATATTTGGCTGACCCCCTACGATGAAAATCTCCAGCTAACCCTGCATAATTGGCTCCCTGATTTGCAAGGAACCCCACCTGAAGCGATCCAAATCCGTCTGGATCAAGACAACTCGTTCTTGGTCTACCATCATCAAAACGGGGACGAGATCCGCATTGAGCCAGATGAGTATTCGGCCATCCATGAGAATTTTGAAGACTACCTGACCGATCCTGTGAGATATATGAAGTTACGTTCAACGTTTTTCTTTGGGGTTGTAGACGGCCGTCTCAAAATCGGTATGCCTGAGCATGATATGTGGTGGTATGACCAACCGGCCCCCGAAACGCTGAATGCCCTACGGTGGCAACAGACTGTTGTGCAGTTTGGCCATCACAGTTACACCCCCACCAAACTGTGCGACTTCTCGTATTTTCCCGAGGCGTGTGCGGCCGGAAACGGGGCCGACACCTTCCACTGGGACAACGTGCTGCTTTACCCAGCTACAGAATTTACGCTGATCCACGGATCTCCCCGCTTGATCACCCCATCTACCATGCAAACGTTCACGGCGCAGACCCCCGCACCGGCCGGTGCCTACCTGCGCTTTGGTGGGATTGGGGACAACCTTGAAGTTTCTTTTGACGAAGGGGCAACGTGGCAAGCGGCCGTGGAACAGGCGCACACTCGAGCCGAAGATAATGAACACTTCCGGAGCTATTGGATGCCGATACCAGAAGGGACATCGGCCGTGCAGTTTAGGGGTGAAAACTGGGGCAACGGGGATAATGAATGGGCGGCGCGTGATATTTCAATCTGGTCTAAACAGGCTCCTGAGACAGATGGCGGTTCAGACCGACTTCGTAGTCAGCTCTCTGCGGCCGAGCACGACTTTTTCAAAAGCCTAATCTCCGGCAAACGTTCTCCAGAGTCGTTTATGTGCGACTTTAACGGGCCGCGAGAGAAAACGGTTGTTTCGAATTGAGGTAGACTCAGCAGATGAAAATTTATTTGGCGACAGAAAACGATGCAGAGCTTTTGGCTCAGCTAAATGACCCGGTGCAAAAACTGCATGCTCAGGCGCATCCACATCTGTTTAAATATCCGGTTGATCTTCAAGCGGTGACAGCTTTCTTTCGGGAGCGGCTGGAGGGGGATCAAAATTCGATTTTTATCGCAGAAATTGATGGAACTCCGGCCGGATATGTTTTGTGCATCATGCAGCAGCGGCCGGAGGGGATGTTTCATCATGCCCATAAGCGGATGACGATCGATCAAATTTCAGTTAACCCTGAGTGTCAGGGGAAAGGGGTGGGTGAACGGCTCATGCTGGCGGCCGAGGATTTGGCGCGTGAGCAGGGTGTTATCAATCTGGAGTTATCGACGTGGGGGTTTAACAGTCAGGCTCACCGTTTTTTTGAAAGGATGGGGTATGCCAAGTACAAGCAGAATATGTGGAAGACGCTGGAGGTGTAGAAAGGGGATAAAGAGGGGCTTGAAAAAAAGTTCGCAAAATGCTAACATTCTTGTGTGCATGTTATTACTCGTAAATCATTAGCTGAATTTTGGGTTGAATACCCAAATTCTGAAAGCCCACTAAAGGGTTGGTTTACACGTACAAAAAATGCACAATGGCAACATTTAGCCGAACTCAAAAAAGATTTCCCCTCAGCCGATTTGGTCGGCCGACTAACTGTTTTTAACATAGGTGGAGGCAACTACAGATTGATTGCGAGAGTCGAGTACCGACTCCAACGAGTATATATTCGGCATGTTTTAACCCATGCAGAGTATGACAAAGGCAACTGGAAAAATGACAACTGGAATGCTTGATTACCCAACTTTACTGCAAACATACCAACCTCGGCCGATTACGACTGAAGAACAATATGATCTGATGGTGTCTCAACTTAACGAATTGATAGACATTGCTAACCCGACGGCTGAAGAAGAAGATATGCTCCACTTGCTTGGGACCCTTATTGCTGATTATGAAACAAGGGAATATCCAGATGAAGAGTTTGAGTTAAAGGGAATTGCGTTGATCAAAGAATTAATGGATCAACAGGAGCTAAAGCAGAAGGATTTGGTGCCGATTTTTAAAACAAAGTCGATTGTTTCGGCCGTATTATCTGGTAAACGAAAATTGACTGTTGAACATATTGATCAGCTGGCAGGTTTTTTCAATCTACCTCACGTCTCCTTTTTTTAATTATCAGGAGCCATCGCAATTCCTTGCCTAACCGCACATTACTCTACATTTAAGCTCTTAGAACCAACTTCATGCTCAAAAAACTATTTGCCCGCTTATTTTCAACGCAACCTAAAGCTGAAAGCTGGAAACGCTTCTCAAAAGTTACAAGGGATGTCTTAAACTATGGTCAAATGCAAGCTGAGGCATTTAGGCATGCTGAAATTGAACCTGAGCATGTGTTTGTTGGACTAGCTGCAAAAGAAAGTGGTATTGTGTCTAAAGTTCTGGGAGAGGCAGGCATTTCTAAAGAACAAGCCTTTACTTATATAAAAGAACATCCAAATCAGTTCGTTTTGCAACCAAATTCAACTGGCAAAATTTCGCTAAGTAATCGAACTAAGAAGATGTTGGAGAATACAGTGGCAAATGCGAGACGATATTCGAGAGAATCTATTTGCACTGGGGATATATTAATCGCAATCCTTGAGGATCCAGAAATAAAGCCGTTGATTAAATATTTGAAAGGTGATGAAAAAGAATTGCGATATAAAATCCAAGAACTTTTATTGGACAAACCCGCCACAGAATAAGCGAATCTTCCCTAATTATCCGGCGCAGTCACAATCCCCTGCCCGGCCGCCCATTGCTCCACATCTCGGCCGTCAAGAATAGCCCCCATCAGCCCCGGAAAATGCTGAGGCGTACAGGCAAACGACGGGATGCCCAACATGACCAACTGCTGCGCCAACTCACGGTTAAAGCGGGGAGCCCCCTCATCATTCAAAGCCAAAAGCGTCACCACCTGCACTCCTCGTTGGGTTAGCTCATTGAGCCGCTCCACCAATACCTCTTTATCGCCACCTTCAAACAAGTCTGTGATCAAAATCAGCGTTGTCTCTGTCGGCCGTTCAACAATCTGCTGGCAGTAAGCCACCGCCTTTTCTATGTTGGTTCCACCTCTTAGCTGGATGCCGAACAGCATGTCGACCGGGTCTTCAAGCTCTTCGGTTAGATCAACTACGGCCGTTGAGAACATCACCAACTTCGTCGAGATCGTCGGCAAAGATGCCATCACGCTGGCATAGATCCCAGCGTAAACCATCGACGAAGACATTGAACCGCTGGTGTCAACGCAGACAATCATGTCCCGCAGGCCGCGATCTTGTCGGCCGTAGCCAATTAACTGCTCCGGCACAATCGTGTTGTGGCTGGGCTGATAATGCTTCAAGTTTTTATAGACCGTGCGCCCCCAGTTAATCTCTTTGTGCTTCGGCCGTCTGTTCACCGTCGGCCGGTGAATGGCTCCACGTATCGCCTGTTCCAGCGGCCGGGACAACTGCTCACGAAGCTCGTCCACAATTTTACGAACCACCTGCTTGGCCGTTTCTCGTGTTTTCGACGGTAAAATTCGGCGCAGGGCCAAAATATCGCTCACCAAATGGATATCTGGCTCGATATGGTCCATCAAATCAGGATCATTCAGCAATTTACGCAGATTCGACTTTTCGAGCATGTCGCGCTGTAGCAGTTGGGCCACCGGTTCCGAAAACCACTGCCGAATGTCTCCCAGCCAGCGGGCGATATCAGGATCAGCATCGCTCAGATCGCCGTCTTCGCTGTCATCCCCATACAGCTGCTCTAAAGCACGGTCCATCCGGCCGTCTTCCTCACCCAAGCTGGGCATATTCCCATCAGGTGGGCCGCTTTCACCAGCTTCACCCTGCTGCCCTGCCTCACCTTCTGCCCCTTGCTCGGTATCTTCTTCAGTTTTACCTAATATCAGTCGCCAACGGCGGTCACGTTCATCAATCATGGTTTATTGGTAGGGGCGAGATACCCGGTTTGTGCATACAACTTGCGGTTGCACACAAGGGAGGGGAACTCGCCGGACAGCGTGAAAACAATTTTTCTAAGAGCAATCTACTGCCATGCCGTCGGGCGAGTTTCGCCAGCAAATTGATTCCATCTCACAGTTAGTTCGGGCGCATCTCGCCCCTACGACAAAATTTTCTCGAGATAATTCAATACTTCATCTGCCAATTCAGCGTTGCGCCCGACGTTGATTGCGAGTTCATCGGCCCGAACCGGCCGACCTTTTACCCGACGGCTGAGTGCATTTTTCGCCCCTTCTGAAAATTCTGAAAAGGTGCGGCGCAACAGCGGCATAATTTCAAAAAAGTCCGCCTCGTCTAGCCCGATCACCCAATGATCTAGCACGTTCCAGAGCTGTTTATCATGCACCAACACCAGTTCAGAATCCCGCAAAAAGCCGTCTAGCCAGAACCCTTTTTGTAAAATTCCGGCCGATAGGTCGGTTGCGCTAACTGCTTGAGACCCTTTCAGAGCCTTGCCCATCTCGGCCGCCGTTTCGTCTGGCGAAAGCCATCTTGCCTGAAAAAGTTGCCTGCACGCTGTGCCACTGATGAGGCCGTGAATATTTTTTGCGCCTAACAATCCGCTCAGCGTTTCGTACCACCCATCCATTACATCTTGATTGCTGATCAGCCCGATCACCGGCTGTACGCGGCTCATGGCGGTCACAATCTCTTGGGCCGCATTGATGTCGACGGCCGCCACAGTGGTGGGTAGGTTGATACAAATGCGGGTCAACAGCGTCTCGACCACATTGCCGACCGACGCCCGATTGGTTTGGCGCACATCCCCATACCGCATGATGTGGGCCAGCGCGGGCAACGCCTCCATCATGTGGATGACGTCGTGGGTCACGGCCGATTTTTCTTCGATCTGGGCCAACACCGTTTCCATTAGTTCGGGTAAATCAGCCTCGATGGTTCGGTTTAATAGTACAGTTAAATCTTTTAAGGATTGGGCTTCTCCGGCCGCGCTTTGTCCGCTTGCCAGCGCAGCATCTCGTACCGTATTTCCCCACAAGCTCGCCTCGATCACACGAATCATCAGGTCGGGTAGCCATTTCAGCGTCCAGGTTTCAGCCGATGTTCCGGCCGTCTGTTTTTTCGGTCGGCCGACCGTCCCCCACGTGACTTTTAACAGATTGAGCCGGTGCAAAAAGGCGCTTTTTTCTCGATCTTCTTCACGGCGCAAGTCTAAGGCTACCACATGCCGTTCCGGGTCAGGGTACAGTCCAAAGCGTTTTTGCAAGTTCCACAAATCTCGTTGGAACGGGGTTAGCGGTACATCGGCCGGAACCTGCCCCATCCGTTCCCCCACGATCAATTTGCGCTGGATCAGTTTGAGCGGTTCGCTATGACCGCCACACATCACTGTTTGCACCGCTTCACCGATTTCGGGCAAGCCGGGCATCGGGAAGTTACGCACGGCCGCCAGCGCTTCAGCCAGTCGGGCCGTTTCGATAATGTGGGCCGACGAGGCATCAAACCCCTGCTCGCGCAACAGCTGAGCCACTTGTTGCACCCACTCAACCACAACCTCAATCGGTTTGGCTCCGTTTGGCCCCTCGTGCCGCATGCGCCACAAATGATGGTACCAGCCAGGTGATTTAACCCCTGCGCCGTAGCCGGTCAGGGTTGAAAGTCGGCCGTAGGTCCACGGCATCCATGCAAATTCGATTTCGACGGTTGGCAGCTCTTCCAGCAACATCGCGTCGATCTCGGCATTTGTCTCTTCTAAATCTGGCTCATCAACTTGTAGGATGGCGGGTGCATGCCACGCACCACACACAAAGACGATGTTTTTGTGCCCTTCAGCCCGAGCATCACGAATCCCCTGGCGCATCATCGCTTCACGACGTTCTCCAATCAGCCAGCTTTTAGTTTGGGTTTCGTCTAGCTCTAAATCGGCCGGAGGTTCGGCCCGGATTACATGCTCGCTCCGCATTTCGGCAATCAGCAAGTTGATGGCGTCAAACATCCCGGCCATATTTTGCCGCTGTTCAAAAAAGATATTCCACCAAGGCTCATATTCGTGTGTTCCGGCCGCCTGCGCCAGTTGCTTAAACAGTTGGCCATCCGGCATCGGCACGGGAGCATTGGCCGCTTGTAAATAACTCAGCGGCAGGTCGCAAAAACGGACCGGAATTTCGTTATCCAGCGCATATCGAATTGCATTGTATTCGGGTGAGAAGGTAGCAAACGGCGCAAGGCTCGACTTGCCCGGCTCATCCGGCCGGAAGCCCAACAGCGCCACCGGCGGCTCCATTTCCGCATGACCCAGCCAGTGCAACATGTGGTTGGCGTCGCTCGACCCTTCAATCAAAACGATGTCTGGCTTGAGCCTATTTAGTTCTTCGACCAGCGCAAAAGCTGATCCGGGGCCGTGATGGCGGATGGGGAAGAGGGTTAACATGCGAAAGGAGAAAGGGAAAAGGATGAAATATAAAAGGTGTGGCGCGTTTGCGAGGGGCGGGTAGCGGGTTTCATCATTCTAAAAATATTTCTGTAGGGGCGCAGATGGGCCGAAAACAAATTACGGCTCGGTTCATGCCGCAGGCCCAACCTGTTTCGCAGAACTAGACACCCGCATACCGTAACATGGCAAATATCACCTTTTGCACTGAGTATTTTAGTTGCCATCTTTATCAATATCCCACGTCTACATGTATTAACCTAGATCGTTGATGGCCTTGATCTAACGCAATTTGCAATGCCAGTGAAAGATCTAAAAATTCTCTCAGGGTAAATTCTTTTGAATAAAACCATTTATCTTCTGGCTTTGTTTTCTTTAAAACTCTGATTAGATCATCTATAACATTTTTAAGTTTTGTCGTTTCAACCCATTTGGTCTCATCAACTTCACACATTTGTATGAAGTATTCATATGAAGATGGCATACCATGAAAGGCAATCAGATCCTTCATATTCTCCAAGTACAATTCATAATCAGTTCGTGAGTATTCCCAAAGGCCATGTGAAGCAGTTATCAATAGCTCCAAGTCTTCTTTCATATCTAGCATGATATTTTTGAGCCAAACTAAATCAGCATCTTTTTGATTATGCCACTCGGTTTTTTCTCCATCATTTCGACTTGGAAAAAATATATTTAGGACAGTTATAAACTTGAACATTGCAGTTGAAACAAACAAGTCATCTTTGTCTGCCGATAATGAAATGAAGTTTCGGTATGGAACTTCTAAATAAATTTCCACGCCTTTTATTTGATTTCTTGGAGATATCCAACGATAAATAAATCGATTGATTTTTTGCCATTTCCCTAATATTTTCATGTTAGCTTACACGTTACTTGTCTTCACTTTAGCTGGCGGGTTAGCCTAGAAAATTGTGCACAATTGTTTATCGGTTTGGGGCCATCCTCTCCCCTTCCATACAAGGTTGGCTGCAAAGAAACT
>JAHDEN010000204.1 GCA_020628815.1 Chloroflexota bacterium
CGTACACCCAAAAATCAATCGACTCGATGACGACCCATGTGCAGGCGATGCTCGATTGGCAAAAGAAAGGGGCGATTGTCTTTGACTATGGCAATAATTTGCGCCAACGGGCATTTGACAACGGCTTGAAAGAGGCATTTGATTATCCAGGGTTTGTGCCAGCCTATGTCCGGCCGCTCTTTTGCGAAGGCAAAGGGCCGTTTAGATGGGTCGCTCTCTCCGGCGACCCTGAAGACATTTATGAAACTGATCGGGCGATTTTAGAACTGTTTCCTGAAGATAAACATCTGGCCAACTGGATAAATATGGCCCAGCGGGACATTGAGTTTCAGGGATTGCCGTCGCGCATTTGTTGGTTGGGCTACGGCGAACGGGCCAAAGCGGGCGCACGGTTTAATGAGCTTGTCGCGGAAGGCAAGGTCAAAGCCCCCATCGTCATCGGCCGGGACCATTTAGACTGCGGCTCTGTCGCCAGTCCAAACCGAGAAACAGAAGGGATGCTTGACGGCTCAGATGCGATTGCTGACTGGGCGATTTTGAACGCATTGATCAACACCGCCAGCGGGGCAACTTGGGTCAGCTTCCATCACGGGGGTGGGGTTGGCATCGGCTACAGTTTGCACGCGGGGCAGGTGATTGTGGCGGACGGCACGCCAGAAGCGGCCAAGCGTTTGGAGCGGGTGCTAACAGTTGATCCCGGTATGGGTATTGTGCGTCACGCAGATGCTGGGTATGAGTTGGCGAAAGAAAATGCGCGGGAGAAAGGGGTTAAAATCCCGATGCTCTAATATTTGCGACTGACGATTTTGGATTGACGATTCTTTTTAACGCCCACCCTTTCTCTTTTTATGGCAAGTTGGATTCCTGAACAACTAATTGTGTTGCGCAATATCGCAAAATCTGACGGCTCTGTAACAACCGCAATTCCGGCCGTGGTTTTGCAGGATGACGGCCGCTGTTTAGCAACGCTCATCGTGAGAGGGACACCGTTCAAGAACAACTGGGTAATCCCGGCCGATCAACGTGTCGAGTCGGTGGAAAACATCACACCGTCGTCCCAGAGAACGTACAAAGAGTTGAGCTGGTGGAACCACACGATCCGGCTTTATTTATATGACTTTGGCTATTCGGTCTGGCTCAATTTTGACAAAGACAACCGGTTTGAGTCATGGTATGGCAATCTTGAGGCGCCGTTTGTGACAACCCCAATCGGCATAGACACACGTGATTATGCACTTGATATCGTTGGTAAGCCTGATTGGACATGGGAGTGGAAAGACCGGCCGGAGTTTGAAAAACGGCTTGAGCTAGGCGTTGATTCGGCCGAGCATCAGGCTTGGGTTTTGGAGCAGGGGCAAGATTTTATTCGGCGATTCGAAGCTCAGGCTTGGCCGTTTGACATGGGATGGCAAGATTGGCGGCCGGAAAATGATCTGGCTCCCCGCCAACTGCCCGGCAGTTGGGCCGAAGATTTTGGCTCAGCGAATGCTTGGAGCGATTGAAATGAATTGGATATTTATCGTCGTTGTGGTTCTTTATCTGCTTATCCTCGTTTTCCGCCGTCGCCGGTATCAAATGCTGAAGCAGGAGAATGAGATCCGTGCAAACTTGAACCTGCCACCCTTACTCGATTCAGAATTCGGGATAAAACCGGAAGAAAAATCGGCCGATTATCGGGGCAAGATCAATCAACACATGTAGCCTAAACGGAAAGATTGGCGCCACCCATGCGAAAATCAATAACAAACTGTTAACAAGAACCTGCGGTTTTGTGTTCTTCAGATCGGTACAATCGGCCGGACGGAGGACAACGATTTGAAGAAAAAAGTAGGCATTAATGGTTTTGGCCGCATCGGCCGATTGGTATTGCGAGCGGGGTTTGATTTTGAGGAGCTTGAATTTGTGCATGTCAATGACCCGTTTTTTGATGGGAGCAGCGCAGCTCATCTACTTGAGTTTGACTCTGTGCACGGCCGGTGGGAACGGGAGATCACATCTACACCTTCAGAAATGACAATTGCTGGTCGAACGATCACCGTTAGCAGTGAAAAACGGCCGGATGATGTTGCGTGGGCCGAGATGGGGATAGACATCGTTCTAGAGTGCAGCGGTAAATTTCGTACTCTTGAAACCCTCACCCCATACTTAGACGGTGGTGTTCAAAAAGTGATTGTGTCCGCACCGGTTAAAGATGATGGTGTATTAAACATTGTGATGGGTTGCAATGATGACCTGTATGACCCGGCTACTATGGATGTTATTACAGCCGCATCCTGCACCACCAACTGTTTGGCCCCTGTGGTTAAAGTGGTGCATGAAAAGATCGGTATCAAACATGGTGTGATTACCACGATCCACGATGTGACCAACACCCAAGTGGTTGTAGATGCTCCTCATAAAGACCTGCGCCGTGCCCGCTCAAGCCTCATGAATTTAATCCCAACTTCAACGGGATCAGCAACCGCCATCACCATGATTTACCCAGAGCTAAAGGGGAAGCTGAACGGGGTTGCGGTGCGTGTGCCACTGCTCAACGCAAGTTTGGTGGATGCGGTGTTTGAAGTGGAACGGCCGATCACCGTTGAGGAAGTGAATGCATTTTTCAAAGATTCGGCCGATGGGGAATTAAGCGGAATTTTAGGATATGAAGAGCGTCCTTTGGTTTCGACCGACTACATCAACGATTCTCGCTCTGGGATTGTGGACGCTGGTTCAACAATGGTTGTCGATGGGACTCAGCTAAAAGTACTTGCCTGGTATGACAATGAATGGGGATATTCTGTACGCATGGCTGAGCTTGCTCGCAAAGTGGCAAGCCTGATGTAGATGTGGCCTCCCACTGCGAAAACCCAAGATAAAAACCGATGATTCTAGACGACGAACAGGTAGACATTCGCAGTTATGCACTTGTGACGGCCGCCTATTGGGGCTTCACCCTAACCGATGGGGCGTTGCGCATGCTCGTTCTGCTTTATTTCCACGAGTTGGGTTACAACGGGATTCAAGTTGCCTTATTGTTCGTTCTCTACGAATTCTTTGGGATGGTTACCAATCTTATCGGTGGCTGGATCGGCTCCCGCTATGGATTAAAGCTTACTCTGTTTAGCGGATTGGGTCTGCAAATTGCTGCTTTGAGCATGCTGGCCCTGCTTCCTCCTAGCTGGCCGATGTCGGCCGCTATCGCCTATGTTATGGCATCTCAGTCTTTATCCGGTATTGCGAAAGACCTGACAAAAATGAGTTCCAAAAGCGCCATCAAGATGGTGGTTCCCAAAAATGCGGAAGGGACTTTGTTTAAATGGGTCGCCATCCTAACCGGTAGTAAAAACGCCTTAAAAGGGGTTGGATTTTTCTTGGGCGGGGCCCTGTTGGCATGGAGCGGGTTTAATCAGGCACTGTGGATCATGGTTGTGGGCTTAGCCATCGTTTTAGCCTTGAGCATACTTTTTCTAAAGCGAGACATGGGGAAAAGTAAAACCCAGGTTCCGTTTAAGCAGCTATTGAGTAAAACCCCAGCTATCAATGCGCTTTCTGGAGCACGCTTTTTTCTTTTTGGCGCTCGGGATGTTTGGTTTGTGGTTGGCTTACCGCTTTTCTTAGAATCTGTGTTGGGTTGGAGCTACACCAATGTGGGAACATTTTTTGCGGTTTGGGTAATCGGGTATGGCCTTGTCCAAGGGTCAGCGCCACGCTTTTTGCATCGGCCGGATGGCTCAGTACCGGCCGGGGCTGATTCCCGCTTTTGGATATCGGTATTGGTTGTTCTAACAGCTGCGCTATCTGTTTTGATCAGTTTGGGCTGGCAGGTTCAAACGGTTCTCGTAACCGGATTGCTGATTTTTGGCGTCATTTTTGCCATTAATTCGGCCGTACACAGCTACCTGATTTTAGCCTACACCGACAGTGACAAGGTCGCCTTGAACGTTGGTTTTTACTACATGGCAAACGCAGGCGGCCGCTTGCTTGGCACCGTGGCATCTGGCTTGCTCTATCAATCATTTGGCATGAGCGGCACACTGTGGGGATCGGTCTTGTTTTTAGGGATGGCGTGGTTCATTTCTTTCAAATTGCCAGCAACTCGGGCAGAGCTTGCCATTAAGCATTAGTTTGCACACCTTGCATATTTTTACTTTCTAATCCCCTGCGACTTAGTTTTGATAATGGTTTTGAGGATTTGAGTTTTAGACTAAAATCAGAGCTTGAAAAATTGTTGAATACAAAACCGAGGAGGGGAAAAATGGAAACACCTGAAAAACTTAGAGGGTGCTGGCACCCTGTCGCTTATGCTCATGAAGTTCCGGCCGATGCGCCGCACGGCAGTATGCTGTTAGACGAACCGATTGTGATCTGGCGTGGGGAAGACGGCCAAGTCATGGCGATGAAAGACGTATGCATCCATCGTGGCACCGCTTTGTCTTTGGGATGGATGGCTGACGGCTGTCTAGTGTGTCCGTATCACGGCTGGCACTACGATGAAACCGGCGCCTGCGTCAAAATCCCGCAGACAACCAATCCCAATATACCGACCAAAGCACGCACACAAAAATATCACTGCCAAGAAAAATTTGGCTTGATCTGGGTCGCACTTGAAGAGCCTGTTTATGATTTGCCCGGGATTCCTGAACTTGAAAATGGAGACTGGAAAGTTGTGAATACCGGCCCGTTCCCTTGGGATGCTGATGCGAGTCGGCAGGTTGAAAACTTTACCGATTTTGGCCATTTCCCGTGGGTACACCCTGGCTTGTTGGGGGATGTGGATCGACCGGTGGTTCCTGATTACACGGTGGAGACAAAAGGGCACGTGCTGCACTACACCGTTGTCCGGCCGGAAGCGACCAACACCGACGACTTCCCCGTCTTTGCCAATGATGAGGTTGTGACCCCCGAGCGTCGTAGCCGATACGAGCTCCATCTGCCCTACACCATTGTGTTGCGTTTGGGATGGGGTGGTGAAAAAGGAATGGTCTACTTCTTTGTGAGCCAACCGATTTCAAATGATAAATGTCGCGGCTACTGCATCATCGGCCGGAATTATGACCTGGATCAGCCGGACAGTGTGTTGCAAGGGTTTGAAGATACGATCTTTGATCAAGACAAACGGATTGTAGAAAGCCAACGGCCGGAACAAGTACCATTCGACTTGGCTGACGAGCTCCATCTTAAATTTGATGCGGTTGCGATCAACTATCGCCGTGCGATGCAGGCGGAAGGGCTCGCCTATTTCCACTATTTGGATATCGCTTATACAGAGCTGGACCGAATTCGGAAACAGTCACGCAAAGAAAAATTAACGAACCCAAATGGGGCCGAGATCTTGCCGGAAAACCGAGAAGAGACCCGTGCTTCTGGAGATTAAACGATGAGCCAGTCAGTTGAGATTACTTACTTAGGCGGACCAGACATCAAAAAGCTCAACTTTACAGATGCTGAGATTTTAGAGGCGATTGAGAGCAGTTTGGTAGCCCAAGGGAACGGTGAATGTGTCATCGAGCCACGCGCCCACTTGATGCCTAATCCAGAGTTTAACGGCCACTTTAATGTGTTGCGCGGCTATATTTCTAGCCTTGGACCAGACGGGGGAACGGCCGGGGTAAAAGTAGTTGGTGACTATGTTGACAACTACAAACGAGGCTTGCCGTCTGAATTGGCGCTGCTGAATTTGATGGACGCCAAAACCGGTGTCCCACGCGCCATTGTCGATGCCAGCGCCATCACAGACATGCGGACAGGGGCAGTTACGGCGATTGGGGCGAAATATTTGGCTCCATCCAAGCCAAAAGTTTTAGGCCACATCGGGGCAAGAGGCACGGCGTATTGGAACGTACGCTTGCTCGATCATCTGTTTGATTTTGAAGAGATTCGGGTCCACTCAAGACGGCCGGAAAGCCGCAATGCCTTTGCCACAAAACTTGAAGCTGACTTGAGCAAAAAGATTGTGGTGACTGACAACTGGGAAGATTGTCTGAAAGGGGCGGACATCATGGTCGAGGCGTCGCGTCTAAATCGGCCGGAACCGCTGTTTAAAACCGAGTGGGTGAAGGCCGGTTCATTGATTGTTCCCTACGGCACGATGAGCACTATCGAAGATGATTTGCCCGACATCGCCAGCAAATTTGTTGTCGATGAGTGGTCTCAGTGCCTTATTGGCCCGTTTGGCTGTTTCCGTCGCCATGTCGATCGTGGGCAGGTCAACGCTGAAAATATTCACGGAGAACTGGGGCAGATCTGCAACGGCAATCTGGTCGGCCGTGAGAACGATGATGAGACGATCATTTTGTGGCATCGAGGCCTCTCCACATCTGACATTGCATTAGGCTTTGCGATGCTTGAAAAAGCGGAAAAGATGGGATTGGGGATTAAGTTGCCATATCGATAGAAAGGCAAGAGAAAAGAGTAGAGAGGAATTGACACAACTGTCTCTCGCCTCTTTTCTCTCTACTCTCCTCTAATAAACCATGAGTTGGATCAAAGTTATACAAGAAACTGAGGCGGCCGGTCGCCTCAAAGAATTTTACGAAAAATACGTGGACCCATTGGGATTTGTCGATAACATCCTCAAAATCCACAGCTTAAACCCAAAATCGTTAAAGACCCACTATGATTTGTACGCCCATGCGATGCGGGGCAAATCTGACCTAAGCAAGGTACAACGGGAGATGATTGCTGTAGCAGTGTCTACGATTAATCATTGCGAATATTGACGATTTCACCACGGGCAAGGGTTGCTCCGTTTATCTGGTGATCAGGCGTTGGTTGATGCGTTGCGCACAGATTGGACCACAGCCGAGCTATCGGCCGCTGATAGGCAAATGTTGGTCTATTGCGAAAAGTTGACACTCCGACCGTGGGAGATGGTTGAGCAAGATGTCGTTGCTCTTCGAGATCAGGGCTTTAGTGACGCCGCCATCCTTGATATTAACCAAGTGACCGGCTACTACGCCTACGTTAATCGGCTGGCAGATGGGTTGGGGGTTGAGATAGAGGATTATTTTAAGAATCAGGAAGCGTACAAAATTTATAGAGCAAAACTTGAATCCTAATTTGCTAGCCTCAAATTGAAGGTAAACGTGCGGAGCCTCCATTTTCCTGTTGTTTGCATATAACAACCGCTTAGGTTGCCATTTCCTCCGGTTGTTTCGGGGGGCCACATTTCAGACACATTTCAACCTTAACTTGCTGAGTGTTCAGGCCTTGTACATTTTCTAAAAATTTCTAATTTAGGATGAATTATTATGAACTTATCTCAGTTTGATCGACGGTCTTCAACCGTCATAGTTTTATCTATTGTGGCTTTGCTTGCCATGCTGGCCTTTAACAATGCAAGTGCCCAGGATGAGGGCGGTGGCCCCGTACCTGCCACACCAACCGCGCCCGACACAAACATTGTGGGCGGGCAAAATGCTGATCCTGGTGAATATGGGTACCAAGTCTTGGTTTATGCAGGTCCGTTTATGTGCGGTGGCTCATTGATTGATGAAGCATGGGTTTTGACGGCCGCTCACTGCTTGTTTGATCAGAGCGACAACGCGATCCCCATCAATCAAATATCTGTTGTGCTTGGCGAGCATAATATTTCTGCGGACCAGGGTAACGAGCAAAATTTGAATGTCACGGCTTCGATCCCTCACCCTCAGTACGATCCGATTTCGGCCGATAGTGATGTTGGGCTTCTAAAACTTGAAGGGACGGCTAACCTAAACGCAAACAATATCAGCGTGATCCGCCTGAATTCCCAAGTTGCAACCCATACCGGCACAAGCGCAACTGTAACCGGCTGGGGTGCTTTGTCAGAAGGCGGGGCCGGGCCAGATGTGTTGCAAGAAGTTTCGGTTCCCATTGTGAGCGATCAAGTGTGTCAAAATGCATATCCGGGCCAAACAACCAACAACATGTTCTGCGCAGGGTTTG
Source organism: Chloroflexota bacterium (assembly GCA_020628815.1). Lineage (GTDB taxonomy): Bacteria > Chloroflexota > Anaerolineae > Promineifilales > Promineifilaceae > WTJY01. The sequence goes on from JAHDEN010000204.1 coordinate 7,909, forward strand.
CGCAAGGCGGCAAAGATTCTTGCCAAGGAGATAGTGGAGGCCCGTTGGTGATCCCCGATGGAAATGGTGGTTGGACCCAAGCCGGTGTAGTCAGCTGGGGATTTGGTTGCGCTCAGGCTGGTTTCTATGGTGTGTATGCTCGTGTGGCCAATTATATGAGCTGGATGGAGCAAACAACCGGTCTGTCATTGGGTTCAAATCCGTCACCAGCGCCAACTCCGACGCCTCAGCCTGTAGGTACGCCGAATCCGGGCAGTGGGGAACAATTTCTCTTTTTCCCCTTTGTTTCTCGGTAAATCTTGGCTAAAAGTTAGATAGGCCTGTTCATAACGACGGTTTGCAAGGTAGTAAATTATTTTGCAAACCGTCCTTTTTGTATGCATGGCTAGCATTCAAAGCCACTTTTCCATAAAGATGAGTTTGTCTTCTGTGTAATCGATCCGCTCATAAAATGCTTGCACGGCCGAATTGGTTGGTTCAATCAGTAGGTTAACCTTTTCGCACCCGGCTTTTCTGAACCGATCCTCAAGCTGCCTAATCATTAATTTCCCTAACCCTTCCCCTTGTCTCTTTGGGTCAATGGCCAAATGATTGATCCAGCCTCTGCGGCCGTCAAACGTTCCCATCACACAACCAATTATCTGATTGTCGGCATCTGTCATGATAAAAAACAGGTCCGGGTCACGCTCAAGTTTTTGAGCTAATCCGGTCTGTGTATCAGATCGACTTAAAATGATCCCGGCCGCTTGCCATAATGCGATAACAGCGTCAAAATCACCCATCTCAAAATTTTTAAAACGAAGTTCACTCATCCCCAAATTTTAACATGATTAGCCTGAATACCCTTGATGATATTAACTGGGAAAATCTGCAAGCGGTTGCCTATGACGAGGAGCCGCTCGAAATTTCGGCCGAGCTGTTGGCCGTTGTCGAATCCGGCCGGCAGCGCTTTCAAGAACTGATTGACGCTGGGGTTCCGTGCTACGGCGTGACAACGGGCTTGGGCAAGCTGGTCAATCTTGATCTGAGCGAAGAAGCTCGTAACGACCTGCCACACAACATTTTACGCGCCCGTGCCGCTGCTATTGGGCCACCGCTCGCCCGGCCGATTGTACGCAGCATGATGATGCTCAAGCTAACCAACTTTTTAAGCGGCCGTGACGGAGTTACACCCGCACTATGCACCTTTTTGGTAGATCGTTTAAATGATGGCTTTACCCCGTGGGTTCCGTCGCTCGGGCATGGGATGGGGGCGGATGCCACAGCCCATACCCACTGCTTCCAAACATTTATCGGTGAAGGGTATGTGATGCAGGCAGGAAAAAAAGTTCCGGCTGCAGACGCTCTCGAGGCACTGGGGATACAACCGATCCAATTGGGGCAAAAAGAAGGGATTGCACTACTCAACGGGGTTGGGGCGGCTCCGGCGTATGCACTGGACGCGCATCGTGAACTATCGAAGCTTCTGCGTATAGCCACCAAGGTGTCGGCCGTGACAATTGAGGGATGTGCTTGCCCCAAAGATTCATTTAGCCCAGACATATTACCGTACACGGCCGAGCCTGGGATTCATGAGATCATCAACCAGCTACAGCCGCTGTTGGGGAATAGCACCATCACACCATACAAACTACAGGCGGGCATTTCGTACCGCATCGTGCCACAGGTACATGGGGCGTTGCACGATGCGCTTGTCGGGCTGAAACAGCGGATCGAAGCGACCTTTTCTACGTTTTCAGACAACCCGCTTATGACCGGTGACCGGTTTCTGTCCGTCGGCAGTTTTCAGGCGCAACATTTAGTGAATCAGGCTGACGCTGTGGCGATTGCGCTGGCTCATGTCGGGGTGCTCAGCGTACGGCGTTTGCACCGGCTGTTAGATGGCTCAAACACGGGGCTAAATCCGCAGTTGGCCGGCCGGCCGGGCCTTGATGCGGGGTTGGTGGTTGCGCAAAAAGCCGCATTAGGCTTAGAGGCACGGCTCAAGATTTTGGCTAATCCGGTCAGTATTCATACGGGCGAAAGCTCGGCCGGGCAAGAAGACTACATGTCGATGGCGTTTCCCACGATTTCTCGTTTGTATGACATGGTGGAACTGATCGAAATGATTTTGGCTTATGAGCTAACAGGGGCTTTAACCGCACTGAACATGCGTACAGGTCTGAACACAAGTTCACAAAAGCCCGGCGATGGGGTGCAAGCCATCCAGCAAAAATTTGCAGACGTGTTGCCGCCTCTGGAGCGAGATCGGCCGCCCGGGCCGGATGTTGAACGGGTGTTGAAAGTTATAAAAACCGACCTGTAGGGGCATGGATGGACGAAAGGCATGCGTTTCAGCTTAAGGCAAAAATTAGTCATAGTTGCCCCAGAAATCATCATTTCCATAACCCAAAAACGTGATGTAGGGGTGTCCCTTGTGGGCACCCAAATTGACACCATGCTGCACCTGGGCAC
>JAHDEN010000205.1 GCA_020628815.1 Chloroflexota bacterium
ATTCTTAGAATCATACTTCCAAGAAAATCCAAAGTATCGCGCAGCGTTTGATCTGTTAAAATACGGACGCCACGAACTTTCGATTACCGGATTTGACGCGGTAACAGACGAAGCCGCAAAGGCGTATCTCGAGATTCTGACAGAGGGCGAAAACCCTGAGATCATACTCGTTGATCTAAATAGCTTTGCTAATCAACAGTTATTTAGATAAGCCCTAGCACTTCATTTTAAAAAGCTAAAAGGCTTCTAGTCTAATTGAAACAGACTAGGGGCCTTTTTTATTTTGGGAACAAAATGGAACATACAGACATAGCAGAATTTGCAAAAACCATCGCCCTAGAAACTGGGGAGCTGTTGCGTGATCGCTGGAACAATGCGGAGCTAAAACTAACCAGTAAAGGGTTTAGAGACATTGTGACAGATGCTGATTTCGCCTCTCAGAAGTTGGTCACAGAGAAAATCATGCAGGCTTTTCCAACACATGGATTTGTATCTGAAGAGGATGATGGCAGCTTGCCCACTGAAGGGGATGTGATTTGGATTATCGATCCGATTGACGGGACTTCAAACTTTGCCCGTAAATCTCCTTTATTTTGTGTTTCGATTGCGGCAACCCGGCCGACAGAAGATCCACATGTTTTTAAGCCGTTCGTGGGAGTCATTTATGATCCGGTAAGAAACGAGCTTTTCTTTGCATCGGAGGGGGCAGGCGCGACCCTGAACGACAAGCCGATTTCGGTTTCGACCGTGGACAGTTTAGAGTCAGCCATTGTCGCTTATGACTGGCCACGCCAGCCGGCCATCCGCCAAAACACGCTTGACTTGATCAGCGGAACGATTCATCAGGTTAAAACGATGCGTTCCATCGGGTCGGCCGCTTTGGCGCTTGCGTATGTGGCTTGCGGCCGGTTAGACGGGTACTTCAATTTGCACCTTTCACCGTGGGATGTTGCGGCCGGTGAGCTGATAATTCAGGAAGCTGGCGGCCGTTTTTCAGACATCAGCGGAAATCAATGGCGCGGGGATAATAAAACAAGTTTAGGCACAAATGGCTTAGTCCATCAGTCACTTATTGATCAGGGACAGAATATTAACAACTAAAGGGCGTTTTATTGGTGAACAAACCTAATGATTTACCCCTGTTTTTATTCGAAAATTTTGTGTAGGAATAATTTGTAACTATTTATTGAAACTTGTGGTTGGTTTGTACCCACATGTTTTTACAATACCCACGCTACACTTCATTTCCCCTTTAACAAGTGCTTTGTGCCATTCTGGTTAATCCCCAAACCAGAATCAAAGCCATAATCTTTTTCAATTAAACAATTGAGGTAATTGAATATGACCATAAAAAATGATCATTTAAGGTTGTTCCTGCCAGGTCCAACCGAAGTTAGTGAAGAAATTTTGCAGGCCCAAACCACGCCGATGGTGGGACACCGGATGCAAGATTGTATCGACTTGATCGGCCGGATTTCACCCAAGCTACGCAAAGTATTCCGCACGGAATCGCGCGTATACATCGCCGCTTCTTCTGGAACTGGCATGTGGGAAGCTGCAACTCGGAACTGTGTCCGTGACCGAGTCATCCATTTCGCCAACGGCTCGTTTGGCGACCGCTGGGGAGACGTGCATAAAGCCAATGGCAAAGATGTAAAAGTTGTAACTGTCGAGTGGGGACAGCCGGTTACACCAGAAATTGTGCTCGAAAATTTGGAAGGGGAAACCTACGATGCTGTTTCATTTGTGCATAACGAAACCAGTGTGGGTATCACCAATCCTGTAAAAGATATCGCGGCCGCCATTCGCAGCCTGCCCGGTGGGCAAGATGTGACCATCATGGTTGACTCTGTTAGCGGCTTGAGCGGGGCTCAAATTGAGTTTGACGAGTGGGACTTGGACATTCTGCTCACATCTAGCCAAAAAGCATTTGCGCTACCGGCCGGGCTTGGCTTTTCGGCCGTATCTGATCGAGCTTTTGAAAAAGCAAAAACGGTGCCAAATCGGGGGTATTACTTCGACTACATCACCATGGAAAAATATTTGGTCAAAGATCAAACACCAGCCACTCCAGCGATTTCTCTGCTTTTCGCCCTTGACGTTCAGCTTGACAAAATGATGGCTGAAACGATGGAAGGACGCTGGGAGCGCCATTTGGCGATGCAAAAAGTAACAATGGATTGGGCCAAAGCTCGCGGATTTGGCATGTTGGCTGATCCAGCTTACGCATCCCCAACCGTCTCAACCGTTTCAAATACACACGAAATTTCGATTGGTGAACTAAACGACTTCTTGCGCACCAAAAACATGGTGCTTTCAAACGGCTATGGCAAGCTCAAAAACATCACTTTCCGCATCGGCCACATGGGCGATTGGACGGTGGCTGACATTGAAGAACTGTTGGCCGGTATCGACGAATTTTTGGCGCAAAAGGGATTGTTAAATAGCTAATCAGCTTGATCAGCCTAATCAGCCGATCAGGTTTGTGATTGCAAGCGCTGGTTGGCTGAAGTGCTGATAAAGCTGAAATGCTGATAAAGCTAATATGAAAATTTTAATCTCTGACAAACTAGGACAAGCTGGCCTTGATCTGCTCGACACCCTTGAGGATGTGAGCTACGACATGAAAACCGGCCTGTCAAAAGATGAATTGATCGCCATCATGCCTGAGTACGATGGCTTGATTATCCGCAGTGGCACCCGCCCAGATGCGGACATTATTGCTGCAGGTAGCAACCTAAAAGTGATCGGCCGTGCCGGGATCGGTGTGGACAACATCGACCTAGAAGCGGCCACCAAACACGGGGTCACCGTGGTCAATACCCCACGAGCAAACAGCATCGCCACGGCCGAGCAAACCTTGGCCCTCATGCTCTCGATGAACCGCTTTACGGCCCAATCCCACGCCAGCGTAGGTGCGGGCAATTGGAACCGGGGCGATTACGTCGGCACCGAGCTGTACGGCAAAACCTTAGGTGTGATCGGCTTTGGCTACATCGGCCGGTTGGTCACCGCACGGGCGCAGGCGTTTGGCATGAAAGTGGTTGCCGCTGACCCCTATGTGTCAGTTGAAGCGGCGGCCGAGCTTGACGTTGAACTGCTCCCGCTTGATGGGTTGTTGGCCGTTGCTGACATGATCACCTTGCACGCCATCGTCACAGACGAAACCAAAGAGATGATCAACGCAGAATCGATCAGTAAAATGAAAGATGGGGTGATGCTGGTTAACGTGGCGCGCGGTAAATTGGTCAACGAAGAAGAGTTGGCGGCCGCCCTGCAAAGCGGCAAAGTCGCCGCGGCCGGTCTGGACGTGTTCTACAGCGAACCGCCTGAAAATTGCCCCCTCATCGGGCTACCCAACGTAACCCACACACCACATCTTGGTGCCAGCTCAAAAGAGGCCCAAGCGGCCGTGGGCATCCAGATTGTGGAGCAGGTCGTTAAAGTCCTTAAAGGGGAAGAGCCTGACTACTGGGTGAACAAGTAAAAAGTGAAAAGTAAGAAGTATGAAGTATAAAGTCGGCTCGCCTGTCACTTTGTACTTCATACTTTATACTTCTTACTTGTGATCAAAAAATTTGCATTCATTGCGTCCTTCGCCCTACTTACCCTCCTCGTCAGTAAGACAATTTTCGTTGTCTCCCTCACCCCTCCCCCAGCGGGGCCAACCCATCTGCTAAAAATTCAAGACCCTGCTACAAGGGCTAATTTAACATTAGCGGATTTTTGGGATGGGAACGCCCGCTTCGTCGTTGATGTTGAAAACACTAGCCTGCCGATGGGTGAATCAGAAACGCTGATTATGCAAAATGGGGAATGGTGGTCATGGCTACACGCAAGCGACCGCTCGGCCGGAACGGTTGATCAGTGTGGTGATCCGGTTGAATTCCCAGGTTGCACCGTCATCTACAAAAGCAAGGATGGGGGGCTAACATTCCAAACAGACACGGACCCACCCGTATGCACCTTCGCCTGCCAGCAGTGCCCGTGTGATGCACCCGTCGATCACACCCCACAGCAACAATATCCCCGCGTCGCCTACGACGGGGAAAAGCTGTGGCTCGTCTATGAATTCCTCGGCCGCTCAATGCTACGCACCAGTTTTGATGGGATCAACTTCAGCCCTCCCCAACGCGTAGAACACACCGGCCTCTGGTCAAGTGAGGAGTGGTGCGGCCCCAACGAAAAAATTAACGCCCACCCATTTGCCATCATCAACACAGAGCAGTGTTTGGCCGGTGGTCCGCCCGGCATTTTTGTAGAAGGGGAACTGGTCTATATTTTTGTGGGATTGGGGCAGAGCCCCGGCGGTTTGGGCTGTTTTGTCGGGCACAAAAACCTGCCGCCCAGCAAATATAAACGATGTCAAAACAATCCATTGCTGTTGGGGGCCAGCAGTTATGGGGATGGGGAGCTTCGTGGCGCAGGGGCCAACGCGTATTGGGATTTTCGCATGCTCAGTTCGGCCGATGTCACCAAAGTGGGGAACGAGTATTACATGCTGTTTGAGGGCATACGTGGCCCAGGGCCAGGGGACCCGGGAGATACGCAGTTTGGGTTGGGGTTAGCCCGAACGGTAGAGGGAAAAATCGACGGCCGGTGGGAAATGTATCCCGGGAATCCTATTTTGGTTGATGTGCCTGCTAACATCGGCATTGGCCATGCTGATTTGGTCGTTCATGAGGGGCAGACCTACCTTTTCACTTCACTTGATGGTGTTATTCGGAGCCGGCTGGTTCTCATTCAAAACTAACTGCGATAAATATATGTGTGGGATGAAATCCACGCAATCTGGCAAACACGGCCGAGCACAGCCAGCCAGTGCCATGTTGAAGCCTTCTACGCCGATGACAGCCTACAACCGCTCCAGCTTAAATCTAAAATTTCCTACGATTCTTTCCTTCATCTGTATTCTGTTTTGGTAACAAACGAAGTAATCATTCAATTCCCGAAACCAGTGTGTGAGGCTGGGATAAAAGTTTCCCAGTTAGGGAAGCGATAATCAACCCAATCTCAAAACTATAGATAACTTTGATCGGGTATTCACAGTATACTTCGCGCAGTAACCCGATATGATTGGCTAGCTGTTTCGATAAGCAAACCTACATATGGAGAAGGCAATGAGCGAAAAAGGATCATACGAACTACCTAAAAACCAAAGCAAGGCACAGACAGAAATTGAACGTTTAGCCACACAAGCGCAATCTGGCTGGGATAAAGAAGCACGCATGCTATCTTGGTTTGGCTTAGAAGATGGGATGTCTGTGCTTGAGCTGGGTAGCGGCCCCGGTTTTATCACCCATCAACTAATAGACCTTGTCCCAAACAGTCTCATCACCTGTGTTGAACTTGATCCTACCCTAATCAATCAAGCCAAAACATATTTAGAAGGCAAAGCCAGCCAACCGCTAACGTTTATAGAGGGATCGCTACTCGAAACAAATTTACCCAGCAACCAGTTTGACTTTGCTTACGGCCGATTTTTGTTCCAGCATTTACCTGATCCTGTCAGTGCGGCAAAAGAGATTCTGCGGGTTCTCAAGCCGGGGGGCAAGCTACTAATTTGTGATATTGACGATGAGCTTTTTGGACTGTTTGAGCCTCCGTTGCCAGAATTCAAACCGGTTCTCGAAGCATTTGGGAAGGCACAGGCGGCACGTAACGGGGATCGCAATATCGGCCGGAAGTTAGCAGACATGCTCACCAAAGCTGGGTTTGCCACCCCGCGACTAGACGCCATCGCGTCGCACAGCGCTGATCGCGGCATAGACTCATATTTGCAACATTTGCAACCAGACAGGATGCAACCGCTGGTTGCAAAAGGGCTTTTATCTGATGAAGAGCTTGAACAGTTCCGCTCAGCAATTATCGCCTGGGCCGCCCATCCTGATGCCTATACGCTGTGGATTACCCTGATGGTTTGCGCTGAAAAACCGGCCGCAGGCTAGTAACTACTCGACAACCTATTCTAATATCCCTGTACTTTTTAGAATATTTACTTGAATACGATTTCCCAACCCCAACTAAGCCAGCCGACTACGGCCGAGAGGCAATAAGCTGGAAGGTTCGCGCGAGATGTTTGTAGGGGATTTTATCTGTTAACTCTCGTTCGAGCGCTTCAATTTGTCCATATTTCTCAACGTCGTGTTTAAGATCGTCATCAGCAATGTAGTCAATAAAAACGCGTATGCCATAGTGATCCGTAACGCTGAAACTTGCGTCACTCAACAATAAGCCGATCTCTTCGGCCGTGTAAACCCGCACCGTATGATCAAAGGCGCGCGAATACTGGTGCTTGCTGTCGAGCTGTGCCAGCGCCTCTTCAAATTCAGCGTGGACAATCGCCTTTGCTAGCGTGGCAGAGTGCCGATTGACGCTGACCAGTGATAGGATGCCACCGGGACGCAAAGCACGATGCAAACTGGCAATGACCTTTGGCGCATCACTTTCATCAAGATACTGGATAACGTTGTGGAGCAAAATCAGATCATAGCTGGCCGGTTGGACGAGAGAGCCGAGATCGAGCACACTACCTTTGATCGTTGTGAGTGATGTGTTGTTTTCGGCCGCAATTCTTTCACCATCAGCCAACATCGCGGCCGAGCTGTCCAACAGCGTCAAGCGATGGTTTTCTAGCGCAAGCGGCATCGTCTCCACCCCATTCCCCCCACCCGCATCCAAAATATCTAGCGGCTCAGCACCGATGTGCTTGCGCAAATTAAACAGGCGCGTGCTGTTCTGCAACCGCCCCCAAGGAGTTTGCATATAATCGTTCCATTCTTGTACCCGTGTTTCAAAAGTATTGTTCATTTAAGTGGTCGGTTTGTGGTTAAAGGATTTCTAAAAATTAGCTACAATAGCTTACCTTCTGGCGAAGAGCATTGAAGTTAATAATAACATTCGGCCAGTTTAGAGCCTAAAATAGCAATGGATGTTGGAGAAGTTGATGAACCATATCACCACGGAAGAAAAATTTATCACAGTCCCGGGGGGCTCAGTTTTCAGCAAAACATGGTCGCCCACATCGGCCCAATATGACATCCCCATTGTCTTGCTCCATGACTCTTTAGGATGTGTGGCTCTTTGGCGCGATTTCCCAGAACAATTGGCGACCTATCTTCACCGGCCGGTTATCGCTTACGACCGGCTTGGCTTCGGCAAATCCACAGCTCGTCAAGCACTCCCCAGCGCCAATTTTGTAACCGAAGAAGCTGAACTCTATTTTCCAGCGATCAAACAAGGGCTGGAACTAGAGCAGTATATTTTGCTCGGCCACAGCGTAGGGGGCGGCATGTCGGTCGAAATCGCCGCACATGACCCAGACTGCATCGCCATCATCACAGAAGCAGCACAAGCATTTGTTGAGGAGCGCACGGCCGCTGGGATACGAGACGCCAAAGCGATGTTTGAGCGGCCGGGGCAACTTGACCGGCTGGCAAAATATCATGGCGACAAAACAGAATGGGTGCTCCATGCATGGACAGACGTCTGGCTTTCAGATCAGTTTTCAACTTGGAGCCTGGAACAAAGTATCGGCAAAATCAAACAACCGCTACTCGCCATCCACGGGGAAAAAGACGAATATGGCTCCCAAGCCTTTCCAGAATTCTTGACACAAAAGTCTAGCGGCCCGTCTAGAATGGTGCTGCTCGAGGATTGTGGGCATGTCCCCCATCGCGAAAAACTAGACTTGGTCCTACTTTACATCTCCAACTTTTTGCAGAGAAACCGGTTGATGATCAATCACGCAGAGAAAATAAAAGCCCTCTACGACATGTCTGCACCAACCTACAGCGAAGCGATAAAACGAACTGATTATTCTGCCCCCTCTTGGCTTCTAAAAAACTGCGGCCCGGTCATCAAACAATCAAACTTAAAGATTCTTGATATCGGCTGCGCCAATGGGCTTAACATACAAAATCTGGCCGAGCTTAACCCAACCATTCAAGCGGTTGGTCTTGATATTTCGGCCGGCATGGTGGCCGCGACCGAACAAACCGGCCTGTATCAAGCCGTCCATTGTCATAACTTAGATGATGGGTTGAGCATGTTTGACGATGGCTCATTTGACTGCACGATCGCCCTCGGCTGCCTCGAGTTCATGAACGACCTTGATTTCTGCTTGGCCGAAGTCGCTCGCGTATGCGCATCAAACGGGATCCTTTTCGCCTCGTTTCAAGAGTTTGAAGAAGGAGAGAAGTTCTCGCCCCGTCAATCCTACAGCAGCGATGTGATTCACTTTGGTTACTTAGTCGAAGAGATCGAGCAAAAGTTAGAATCGGCCGGGTTTAAACTCAACAAACTTGAGCGCAAGACAGGATACACCGGTGGATATCCTTGCCCCTATATATATGTAATTGCACAAAAAAGATGATTGTTAACCCGCTTGAATTCGCCCACAAACACAACCTACTCCCACAAAGTTACTCAGTAATTTTACAGCGGGATGATTATCTTATCGCCAAACTAGAAACAGAAAACGGCCCCATCGTGCTCAAGGCAAGCACCATCCCAAACCATGTAAGCCAGTGGGATGCGAAAAACTGCATTCTGCTAGGTAAAGCAGGCTTGCCGGTTCCGGCCGTGCTCGCCGATGGCGAAGATCCGCTCAGCTTTGCGTTTCTTAGCTGGATTGAAGGTGAGCCTCTGGCGGCTAACAGCCCCGTCAAAGCTCAGATCGAAGCGGGCCGCTTGCTCAATCAAATCCATCATCTGCCTAATCGGCCGAAATATGATCGTGAGTATAGCTATGATTCTTGGATGGAAGGTTGGCTCAACGTTGCCATGACGTATTGGAGCCAGCAGGACGGAGTCACCACCCGCATGGTTGATGACGTTTGGAGCGGGTTTAACCATATCCGGCCGCTGCTGGCGACCCGCGGCACCCACTTTTACCTGCAGGATGGCCGACCAGACCACTTCATGGTGCTCGATGGCAAAATCAACGGCATGATCGATCTGCACGATTGCCAACCGGGTGATGGAGCGATGGACATCGCAGTCCTCGGCCTAGTCGATCAATCACTGCTCGAAAATGCACTAGTCGGATACGCGGCCGATGCTGAAGAGCTAGCCGCACTTGATCAGCTTATCCCCTTTTATCTCTTTTTACGCCGTTTGGCTGCGGCCGAATATCATGCAACCATTGGGGGAGACAAGTCGATTGTCGAGCAAACCCTCAAACTTGCCTATCACAACCCATATCGAGCGGGATAATCTGGCAGCTTTTAAACTTAATAGGTAAGCTTGCACCTACTCCAAATCTTAAAGAGAGGAAAACATATGTCACCCATTGTCAGCCGTGAGTTCAGGCTAAAAAGCCGACCAGATGGAATCCCCACTCCCGATAATTTTGAATTAGCAGAAACGACCCTTAACGAACCCCAAAACGGTGAGTTTCTCGTCAAAAACCTATTTCTGTCTGTAGATCCCTACATGCGCGGCCGTATGATTGATCGCAAAAGCTACGCCCCACCGTGGCAGTTGGGCCATGTCATGGATGGCGGTGCTATCGGCGAAGTTGTTGCCTCTAACAATCCTAATTTCAAGGTGGGGCAAAACGTAATCGGCAACGCCAGCTGGCGCGAGTATTACATCTCAGACGGCTCTGGCGTTGGCAAAGTTGATCCTCAAATGGCTCCACTATCTGCATGGCTCGGCACCGCCGGAATGCCCGGCCGAACCGCCTATTTTGGCCTTCTCGACATCGGTCAACCGCAGCATGGTGAAACAGTTTTTGTCTCCGGTGCGGCCGGGGCTGTCGGCTCCGTTGTCTGCCAAATCGCAAAATTAAAAGGATGCCGCGTGATCGGCAGTGCCGGGTCTGATGCCAAAGTGGCTTGGCTTAAAGACAAAATCGGGGTGGATGCCGCCATCAACTATAAACATTCAGCCAACATGCACGAGCTAACAGCAGCGGTTGCGGCCGAAGCGCCTGACGGTGTTGACATCTATTTTGAAAATGTGGGCGGTGATCATTTAGAAGCTGCCATGAGCGTCTTAAACATGAACGGCCGAATTCCGGTCTGCGGCATGATCTCTGGCTATAACGCCACCACACCCATCCCTGGCCCAACCAATCTGTTCAACATTATCGGCAAGCGCTTATTGCTTAAAGGGTATATCGTCAGCGATTACGATGCTCAACTCAGTGACTTTTACCGTGATATGGGCGGTTGGATTCAGTCGGGTGAAATCGAGCTCCAAGAAACAGTTGTAGACGGGTTTGAGAAAATGCCTGAAGCCTTTATTGGGCTTTTCACCGGTGAAAATCTAGGCAAGATGGTCGTCAAGGCATAAAAAAACATGAGTCATCCCGAATTTTCAAAGAGAGAAGAATCGGGAGGTGGATGA
>JAHDEN010000206.1 GCA_020628815.1 Chloroflexota bacterium
ACGTAAAGTCGGCCGTCTGGGCCAAACTGTAACGAGGTAGGGAAAACCAGCTCGGTGCCAGCCAGATTGCTGATTGTGAAGTTTTCCGGTTCTGGGGTTTCGGTTGGTGCAGGTGTATTCGTTGGGATTGGGGCGCTCGTTGCGGATGGAGGCGTTGGCTCTGAATTGTTGCACCCCATCACTAAAAGCAAAAAGAAGGCGGCTAAAAGCCATTGTAGACTCAACAAACTTTTTTTATGTGGGTGCTTAAAACTTTGCCTCATAGATTCGACCTTTCCTTGAATCAATCGTACCCAGCAGGGGCAAAATTGCCTCTGTTTCTTACAAATTTACTTCAGGATGCTCCAATGAGGGGGCAAGACTGCTGATCGTTTTCCCTGCCGATATAGATGATTTGCCAGATTATTTGGATGCTTCTGACGGATATGTGTTGGTGGTGGATACTGTGAATCAATTCAGGAACGCTCAATTATACCTTTTGAGGGAGCCTGTCGTACCCTTGGCCTGCATAATCGAGAGCCATTTTTGCCCCTTTAGTTTTCTTTAGTTTTCCTTAGTCGATCTGTAGGGTTCTTTCCTAATATTTAGAAAAATTTGATTTTGTTTAGCACTGTCTCTCAGGCGTTAAAGATCCTCTGCACGTAAATGACAGAACTTAAGCAATGAATGAAATCTATACTGAGGATTGCTAAAAATCAGTCTGGAAGCGGAAAAAAGTGAACCATGAACTATGCATCATCTGCCTTCAAAAATAGAGCCTTAAAAATTAGCCTAATCTGCCTGTTCGCCATTTTGGGCCGGCCGGTTTTAGAGGGTCGATTTTCTGCGGCAAATAGCGACCCGGCCAAAGGCGAAGTCATTACTTTTTTCCAGCCCAAACTGCTGGAGGCCAGCGAATTGGATGATGACTCCATCTCTGTCATCGTGACCGGCACAACATTCAACGCAGCTAAAAACGGAGTTATAGGAGTTGGGGGCGAGATCACGGCCGAGCTACCTCTGATCAACGCGGTTGGAGCAGAAATTTTGGGTGTGGATTTGGTTGAGCTTGGGGCGCATCCCGGTATCGCCACCGTGATCAAAAATGAAGTAGTAGCTGCCTCGGCCGAAAAGATTGCTGATTATGGCAGTGCGCCTAACAAGATTCAGATTAGCAACTCGTTACCCGCCCAAGTGGGTGTAGATCAACTTCATGCCCAAGGGATAACGGGCCAAGGGGTAACAATTGCAGTCTTAGATAGCGGCAATTTTGTACCACCTGAATTGAGAGCGACTTTTGGCGACGCAGTTGGTGAAAGGATGCTGGGGCAGGCAGACTTTGTCGATGAAGGCGATTGCCCATTAACGGCCGCTGGATTTACGCAAAACGGGAATTACTGTTTAACCAATTGGGAGACCAGCTATGACCCAAACGGACACGGCTCGCATGTGACAGGTATTATCTGGAACCCATACCGCGAAGAAGTAAGCGGACAAAGTCTAGCCATCGCTCCGGAAGCGAAGATTTTGAGCGTGCGCGTTTTGGATGAAGATGGGGTGGGTGACTACATCGATGTGATCGAAGGGATTCAATATGTGATTGACAATAAGGATCTCTACGGTATCGACGTGATCAATATTAGCCTAAGCGCAAATGTTTCGGTCCCTTATTTTGCTGATCCGCTCAATCGGGCTGTGGAAGCGGCATGGGCGGCCGGGCTGACCGTTGTCACTGCGGCCGGTAACAGCGGCAACGGACCGCTGACCGTTTCGGTGCCGGGGAATGACCCATACGTGATAACCGTGGGGGCACTCAACACCCAACTTACTCCGGCAAATTTTGACGATGACCGCATTCCGTTTTGGTCTGGGAATGGCCCTACTCATGATGGCTTTATCAAACCGGATATTGTGGCCCCGGGAACCGATATTGTTTCGATCATGTATCTCGATCCCACCGGATCAAACTCCCCGGAAATTACAGACACATATCCTGAATTTTCTCAAACCGAATCCCTTTTTGTGATGAACGGGACAAGCATGTCAACGGCCGTAGTGTCAGGCGTCGTTGCCCTGATGAAGCAAGCCAATCCGAGCCTAACCCCAGATCAAATTAAATATCGCTTGATGGCCTCTGCCAAAGCGGCCGAAACTGATAACGGAGATCCGGCGTTTAACGTGCTCCAGCAGGGGGCCGGCCGGGTTTGGGCACCTGATGCGGTGACAAGCACTGCGATTCCAAACGATTCTGCGAATCAGGGGATGGATTTAGCCGCTGACTTAGCCAATCCTAGCATGCCTGTTTCACCCCCAACCGGCAGTGACAGCGATGGGGATGGGGTAGATGACCTGTTGGACCTTTGCCCGTACACCCCGCTAGATGTTGTTGCCAATGAGATTGGTTGTTTTGGTGATCTCAACACCTCACCGGCCGATAGCGACGGGGACGGAATACCCGATATTCGCGATCTTGACAGTGACAACGATGGGAAATCTGATTTGAAAGAGAGTGGGTTTGATACAGCGTTCATAAACAGCGTTGATCAAAATGGAAACGGCCAAATTGATGCTGGGGTTGAGCTCGGCGCAAATGGGGCGGCCGATCTGCTTGAGCGCAGTGCCGACAGCGGCGTGCCTAAATATTTGATTCTTGATTCTGATGGGAACGGCAGCCTTGATTTCACTGCTTCTCGTTACCACTACCAAGGGCCGATCAAGCGGAAAAAGACCAAAGACGGAAAGCGAGAGCTTTATGAAATGATTGATCCCGTTTCTGACAAATCGATCATCGTTGGTCTTACTGATACTGATGACAACAGCTGGTTAGATCTGGAACAAGCGAATTTAGACAATTTAATTATTGATGATGTCCCAATCGATGTTGATTTGTCAGTGGATGGATCAGGGCGCTATTTCTGGGGCGGTGGACGCTACTTTTGGGGCGGAGGCCGGTATTTCTGGGGCGGTGGCCGTTACTTCTGGGGCGGTGGTCGCTATTTCTGGGGCGGTGGCTTGTTCGCTGGTGAATTGCAACTGTCTGACGGCAATACCTCTGTAGAAAGCAACATGTGGCAGCCCGATCGACAAGGTGAACCACGCACCGATTCTTAATCGGAGAATTTGCCGGTTTTTCTAAGTGAAACAGTTGCTATTACACCATGGCTAAACAAGAAACACAGCTAGAATTATTTCTTTGGACCATCGGGCTTTGCGGATTGGGGTTAATCTCATGGAGCATGGTCCAGTTGGCCGGTGCTCAACTGCCGCTCAGTTTTTTCTTACTTACGGCTCTGGTCGTTGTTGCCTCGATCGCTTCCTCATCTATTCGTCTGTCTGAAAAGACCGGCATCACCTATGGAATCGGGGCAGAAATCGCTTTGGCCGCGATCCCTCATTTTGGGATTGAAGGAGCCATCCTGCTGATTGTGGTTCAGAATATTTCTCTATGGCTGTGGAAAAGCGGGGGAGACGTTGAATGGCATAAAAGCATTCGCCAGTTGGTGTTTAATTCGGGGATGCACATCATTTCGATTGCTTGCGCCGGAGTTATCCTACTCGCCTTGCGGCAGATTTGGGCCACCAATTTGCTCAGCCAAACCGCCGTTTGGCCGTTTGCCGCGCTAACAGATGAAGCTGTCAACCTCTCCCTCTTATCGATTGTTTTGCGCTTACAGCACGGATCAGATTTTAAAGTCTTTGATTTCTTGGCTGGTCAAAGGCGACAAATCCAAATTTCTATCCTGCTGATGACGTTTGGCGCTGGGCTACTTTCGTATGCGATCTTCCAATTCGATTGGATCGGTATTGCGATATTCTTCTTGCCCGTTTTGCTCTCGTTTTACGCCTTTCGACTTTACGTCGAAATGATGCACGGCCAGATGGATGAGCTTGAAAATCAGGTTGCGGCTCGCACGGCCGACCTGCAAAAGCAGACTGATCTGCTGGCTTCTCAAACGGAAGAGCTCTCGATTTACGCCGCAGAGCTGGAGGATATCAATCAGCAGAAAGATACCTACTTGGCGGTTCTGACGCATGACATGAAGACCCCTTTGGCCAACATGCGCTTATCGGCCGAGTTGATTGAAGAAGATGAGGCGCTTTCTCCCGGGTCTTTAAAACTTATCCGTTTATTGATGCGGAGCCAGACGGTGCTGTCTGGGATGGTTGAGAATATTCTCGATATTGAAAAGTTGCGGGCTGGGGAGCAATTGACTGGCCATCAATCGCTGTATGACCTGACGGAAATTACGGCCGAAACGGTTGACCTACTCCGGCCGGAAGCGGAGGAGCGCAAGCTAACGCTTACCTTTGATCACCCCCAAACGCCGATCATGGCTCTGGTTGACCCCAGACAGATGGAGCGGGTGTTGCTCAACCTAATCTCAAACGCATTAAAGTACAGCCCGGCCGGAGAATCGATTCGAGTATCTCTGATTGAGGAGGGGAGTGAAATCGTTTTAACCGTGGCTGATAACGGCTTAGGGATCCCTTTGAATCAGCTTGATCAAATATTTGAAAAATTCCACCGGGTTGAAAGCCTTGAGCACAAAGCGATAGGGACCGGATTGGGATTAAACATCACCCGAGCGCTGGTTGCACAGCACAATGGGTCGATTGGGGTCCAAAGCCTCGAAGGTAAAGGGAGCACGTTTGTGGTGAAGTTGCCCAGTGTTGTGTCTGCCGGTGATCCGGCGCTTGACGATCTGCGGAGTTGGATGAAAAAGAAAAATTATCCTTTTGGGCAGGGTCCAAGCGGAGACACAAGTTTTGAGGAGAGGAATTAACTCCATTGAGTCGTCATACCCGTGAAGGTGGGTATCCAATGTTAGGTTTGGCTCTGGATTCCTGACTGCGCAGGAATGACGCTACCAATAGAAAAAAATGCCCGGCAATTTATGGGCTGATGGTTAGGAAAAAGAGATATGGAAAACAAAAAAATTCTGGTGATTGACGACGACATTAGCCTGTGTCAATCGCTAAAAATCGGATTGGAAAAAGAAGGTGCGGCCGTCTTGCTCGCCAACTCAGGGCTGGATGGGATCAGGCTGATGTACGAAGAGCGGCCGGACCTCGTTCTGCTAGATGTACGCATGCCAGAAATGAACGGTTGGGAAACGTGTAAGCAGATACGGATGCTTTCTTCGGTACCCATCATCATGCTAACGAGCCTAAACTCGAATGACGATGTGGTGAAAGGGCTTGAAAACGGGGCGGATGATTTTGTTTCTAAGCCATTTAGCCGCAAAGTGCTGATCGCGCGCATCAAGGCGCTACTCCGCCGGAATAAAGAGGACTCAAAACCGGCCGAAATTTATCAAGACCCCTATCTTCAAATCAATTTGTCTTCTCGGCGAGTTGCTGTTTTAGAAAATCCAGTCTCTCTTTCCTCTACTGAATATAAGCTTTTGGCCTACTTGTACACCAACGCGGGTCAGGTAATGACGTACAACGATATTTTGGTCAACGTTTGGGGTTGGGATTACAACGGTGGACCCGAATCGATTCACGTCTACATTTCTCAGCTACGTAAAAAGCTAGAAGCTGATCCGAAAAAACCGCTTTATCTTTTTAACGATCACGGGGTTGGGTACACCTTTGTCAAACGAAGGTAGCTGCTTCCGGCCTGAGGATCCTTAAATCTCTAAGTTTTCTTTAGAGAACTTGAGCGATTTTATAGCATCCCTTTTTACGATTACTTAGGTACTGCCACGTTGCAAACGAGCAGAAATCTTAAAAGGCTGTTCCTCTGTTTAATACACGAGCACTATGCATGAGTTTGTTGCACCCCTTTTAAGACATTTTAAAAACCTTAGTAATTGATTTTTAGGAGACAATATGAATTTCAACACGGTGAAGTTAAATCAGCGCTCAGTCCTAACAATTGTGGGCTTAGGATTAGCTTTGGTTTCACTCTTTTTAATGGGTCATACGCGCGTTTCGGCCGCCACCGATGTCACTTTGGACAGTGACGGCGATGGCATCCTTGATGTCAACGAGGGGGGCGGCTTTCTAGACACAGATTTAGATGGAATTACGGACAACCTTGACTTAGATAGTGACAATGATGGCATTTTTGATGCTTTTGAGAACGATCCAAGTTTAGCCTATCAAGGGTATGACTACTCAGACCTTTGTTCAGTGAGCAAAAATGGATCAGGTGAATACGAAATCACCTATCAGAATGCACCGGCCGATTCAGCCTTTTATCGCAGTGGCTCCAAAATCACCTCTGGCATCGAGGGGACAGGAGTTTTTGTAGATAATCCGGGAAGCGGCTACTGGGAATATTTCTTGGTCACAAGTAGCTGGGAAATTATGCGCTGTAGCCTCGGTGATGCGCCTGATTATCCGACACCTGTTCCAACCGAGGAGCCTACCCATGTACCACCTACCCCAACCCCAGCCCCCCCAGCCGATGCATCTTGCTCGGTAGCGGTGGACGGGCACACTGTTATGCTCAGCTATGCAAACATTCCGGCTGGTGGCTATATTTTGCGTAGCGGCGTCAACCTTGGGAATGTCAGCGGCACCGGATCAGTAACTGACACCCCGGGAAGTGGCTATTACGAGTACTTTGTGATTACAAATGGGGCAACGGTGAATTGTGGCATAGCGAACGTGCCTTCGGGTCCACAACCAACCCCAACCGCTGTGCCTTCTGATCCAACGGTTGCCAATGACGATTTTGCAACTGTCAACGTCGGTGACCCAGTTGGTTTAAACATCACCAGCAACGACTCGCCGAGTGCAGGCATCGCTTCGATTGTGCTTGATGCGGTCTGTTTACCCGGCTCAGGTTTTGTGATCAACGGTGACGGCTCGATTAGCGGTACGGCGGCCGCGGCAGGTACCTACACCTGTAACTACACCCTAAACAGCACCAGTGGCTCTTCAGATACTGCGACGGTCACCATTGTGGTTAATGCACCACAAAATCAAACTATTGCTAATGACGATGCTGGCTCAGGAGACTTGGGCGAGAGATTTGTTATTCGGGTTTTAGATAATGACACGCCTTCTGATGCGGTAAGCAGTGTTGAGATTGTTTCGAGTAACGTCCCCGGTAATGTTCGGATTAACAACAGTAATCGTCTTGTTATCCGGAACACAACCGCATGTGGCACCTACGAAGTTGTGTATCGCTTAAACAGCACCAGTGGCTCTAGTGACACCGCAACCGCGCTCGTCACGATTAATTGCCCTCCTCAAACAGATCCAACCGTTGCCAATGACGATTTTGCGACTGTAAATGTTGGCGACTCAGTTGGTCTCAACATCACCAGCAATGATGCGCCAAGCGCGGGCATTGCTTCGATTGTTCCAGATGCAGTTTGTCTCGCTGGCTCAGGCTTTGTGATTAACGGTGATGGTTCAATCGGTGGAACGGCAGTTGCCGCAGGCACCTATACCTGTAACTACACGTTAAACAGCACCAGTGGCTCATCTGATACTGCAACGGTGACCATCGTGGTTAATGCGCCACAAAACCCAACCGTAGCCAATGATGATTTTGCCACTGTCAACGTCGGTGATCCTGTTGGTCTCAACATTATTAGCAACGATGCTCCAAGCGCGGGCATTGCTTCGATTGTTCCAGATGCAGTTTGTCTCGCTGGCTCAGGCTTTGTGATTAACGGTGACGGCTCGATTGGTGGAAGAGCAGTTGCTGCAGGTACTTACACCTGTAATTACACGCTAAACAGCACCAGCGGTTCGCCGGACACTGCAACGGTAACCATTGTGGTTAATGCGCCACAGTTACCAACCGTTGCAAACGATGATTCGGCTACCGTAAACGTGGGTGATACTGTTGGCCTTAACGTGACCAGCAACGACGCGCCAAGTGCAGGAGTGGCCTCAATTGTGCCAGCGGCCGGGTGTTTGGCAGGCTCAGGCTTTGTTCTTAATGGTGATGGTTCGATCAGCGGTACGGCCGCAGCAGTTGGTACATTCACCTGTGATTACACCTTGAACAGCACCAGTGGCTCTTCAGACACGGCAATCCTAACCATCGTTGTCAACTCACCTTCGGCACCCATATTGGAGTGTAAGGGCAATGGCTCAGAAATCGAGCTAAAGCTCGGTACCACGAGCCGAAATGACTTTGCGAGCGGCTATGAGCTCTTTGATGCCAATCACCAGCTAATATATACATTGGATCCCTCTGATGCCGCTAGAGACGTAGATGATGATGAAACAGAATTAGAGTTTGAAGTAGATCAGGATGGCAAGTTCTTTGACGTGAGATTTGTTAGCGCGATTGGCTCATCGGAGAAGGAGCGTTGCAGCATCAGGAAAGTAAGCCCTATCGCTCTCGATCTCGACAGCTCAAGTGTGGTGGAGCGCATCGACGGCGAATTCTCCCTCGACATCATCGGCAACGGCGAGATGGAGACGGTGACCGAGTGGTTCGCACCTACAGAAGGTATCTTAATTGATACCAACGTCGAGATTGTGGATGGCGCAGTCAATGGGCAGCATCTGTTTGGAGACATGGGTGGCGCCTACGCTGATGGCTTCGAGAAATTGGCCCTTCTAGACACCAACGGTGACGGTCAAGTTGCAGGTGCAGAAATGGCGACCCTCGCCATCTGGACCGATGCTAACAGCAACGCGAAGCTAGACGCAGGCGAGCTCAGTAGCTTGGCTGATCACAGCATCGTTAGCTTAAGCACCAGCCATGTGGCGTTTGTTTCACAAGCTACTTTGTCAGACGGCAGTAGCATGATGATGGAGGACCTCTGGTTCCCGGTTGTTTTTGCTCCAGCCCCTGCACCGGTATCACCTAGCATGGCTTTGTCGATTGCTGCGGTTGTTGGGACGGTCGTATTGATGCTTCTTCTGGCATCTTCAGTTGGTGGAACACTCCGCCGACGCGCTGTAGAACCGGTCGCCTAGTTGGCAACGGCTAATTGAACGGGAGAAATAAGAACGGGTGCAGGAAAACCCCTGCACCCGTTTTTTTATCCCTGTGTACCAACCAAGGTGCTGTGTCCTGGAAGTGAATTAAGTTTCATTAGGAACTTGTCATACCCGCTTAATCCCTGTGAATACAGGGACGGTATCCAGTGCTAAACCTAGCGCTAGATTCCTGCCTGCGCAGGAATGACGTTTGCAAAATGAAACGAGATGCCTTTCACGGGACAAAGTAACAAGGTGCAATCATGATCAACAAAAACAGACAAATCCTTTGGAGCTTACTTTTCTTACTTTTTTGCACAGGCTGTTCAGACCTCTTTGCAACACCCACTACCCCGGCCGTCAGTCTGCAAAAAGCAGAAAATGACGTTTTAGCCACGGTCCAATCTGACATTGCTCAAAGGGCAACCGAACCTGAGTCGACTCAAGAGCCTGAACCAATCACACCTGAAGTCACTCAGATCGATGATGAGATCGTTCAGCCAACCCCGACGTCGCTCCCGACACTTCCCCCTGCCTCGGCCGCAGAGATTTCCGGCGGATTTAACGAAAAAGAGGGAGAGTTGCCGACCTTAGGAGATGGAACTTCTCAGCCCTCAGACTTAAATCAGCCAGACGAAGCACTTCCGGCCGATGATGTATCTGACCCGGCAAACGAACCAACCCCCGTGGTTGAACCCACAGCACCGGTCGGAGAAGACCCAGCGCCAGTTATTGATCCAATCAGTACTCCAACAGCCGATCTTGGTGAAGTTGAATCGACACCCACCCCTCAATTGGAAGAAGCAACTGCGACAGCAACGCCACAACCGGTTGAACTCAGTCCAACCGTAATCCCCAATCCCAATCAAGAATTACCAACGGTAGAAGAAATCAACGGAGAGATTGTAGTTTCGATTCCAGATCGGCCGCCGCTTGAACAAGCGACTTATGCGGTTTTGCGTGTGGGTGATGGCTTAGTCAAAAATGATGCAGACACTGCAACAATTTCCTATGTTATGTACGGGTGGAATGTCAATGCACTGGTCGAATCGACCGATGAGTTTGGTGGACCCTTTGAAATTGAATTGGGGGAAGGGTATGTGCCCGTTGCGCTTGAACAGGCGATTGTGGGGCAACCGGTCGGCTCACGGCTGTTGGTTGTTTTCCCTGCCAATATGGATGACTTACCGAGTTATTTTGACGCATCAGACGGATATGTGCTGGTGGTTGATATAGTTGATTGAGCTTATGTGCCCAGACCTCGGAGGTTTTAAAACCTCCGAGGTCTGGGTGATGAGGGTCAAAAACACAAACTCAGGTTCCCATTCCAAATTTCCAAAATCGTAAATCAACAATCGATTGGGTAAAATACCGGCCATGTTTATCACGTTT
>JAHDEN010000207.1 GCA_020628815.1 Chloroflexota bacterium
CTTGTACTCATCAATTTTGTCTTTTGGAATCTCTTTAATCAGCGATCCTTCATCAGGAAAATCAGCCATCAACCCGGGAATGTTGGACAAAATGATCAATGCTTCAGCCCCAAAGGCCACGGCAGTCGCTCGGCTGGCACGATCCCCATCCACATTAATCGCCTCGTTGTCGTGGCTAATGGCTGGAGGGGTCAAAACCGGCAGATATCCGGCGTTGAGCAACAGATTTAGCAGATCGGTATTTACCTCATCAACCGTACCGGTGTAGTTGCCACGGATAATCCGCTTTTTCCCATTTTCATCGATTGAACGGACCGCATCTTTTCGTTTGCCGCGCCAAATGCCGCCGTCAATCCCAGAGAGTCCCACCGCATTCACACCCCGCGCCTGCAGCTTTTCCACAATCGACTTGTTCATCTGACCGCAGTAAACCATCTCAAAAATTTCGAGTGTACGCCGGTCGGTAAACCGGCTGGTATAGCCGCTGGGGCTGGTTATAAATTGGGGGGGATGGCCTAGTGCGGTGGCAACTTCGTTGGTCAAACTTGACCCACCATGCACCAAAATTAGTTTTTGCCCCTCAGCGACCAACGTCGCCACATCGTCACATACGCTGTCGTAATCGATGCCTTCTGATCCGCCTACTTTTACTATTATCATAAGAAAAGAGATGAGAGATTAGAGACCAGAGAGGTGAGCAAATGACTCTTTTCTCTTTTCTCTGATCTCTCTTCTAAACTGGATGTAGCCCCATAAATTCCAATCCAAGAGTTTCTTCAAAGCCGCACATGAGGTTCATGCACTGCACGGCCGATCCGGCCGCGCCTTTCATCAGGTTGTCGATGGCTGAAATCACGACCACCCGGCCGCTGCTTTCATCATACTCAAACCCAACTTCAGCAAAGTTTGTACCGGCCAAAATCTTTGGCTCCGGATACCGGTAAAGCCCACGGCGTTCCTTAACCACACGCACAAATGGCTCTTCTTTGTACGTTTCACGGAACAGCGACCAAACCTCTTTTTCAGTCATCGGCTTGTTTAAAAAGACGTGACCCGTACACAAAACACCGCGCACCATTTCAACCGCAGTGGCTGAAAAGTGGAGTTCAAAGTCGCCTAGCTCTTGTAAAATCTCTGCCTGATGTCGATGGCCGGTGGGGGCGAATGAACGCATCGCACCAGAGCGCACTGGATGGTGGCTACCGGCCGTGTGGCTGTTGCCCGACTCAGACGAGCCGACTTTAACCTCAACGATCGCTTTGTCAATGACGCCTGCTTTGGCAAGCGGCAACAGGGCCAAATTAGTGGCGGTGGCGTTACACCCCACGCCGCTCACATAGTTGGCACTGCGCAGCGCCTCACGTCGGGTTTCTGGCAATCCGTACACAAATTTATCCAGCCAATCGGCCGTCGGATGTTCCCAGTCGTACCATTGTTGATATTGGTCAGACGAGCCTAGCCGAAAGTCGGCCGAAAGATCAATGATGTATTCAGCCATCCCCGCATATTTTTCGATGTCGGCCGCGCTTTTGCCGTGGGGCATGCACAAAAACAAAATGTCGCACGGCTCAAGATCGGCCGGGTCAACAAATTTGAGATTGGTTTGGCCGCGCAAGTTCGGATGCACCGTGCGCACGAACCGTTTGGTTTCGCTCCGGCTGGTGACCTGCTTAACCGTTACTTCTGGATGCGGGATGAGCAAGCGGAGCAGTTCGCCTCCGGTATAGCCTGTTCCGCCGATGATGCTTACGCTTTTAGTCATAAGTATGAAGTGATAAGTAATAAGTGAGAAGTGTGAAGCGAAAACATCCGCTTTCTACTTCATGCTTATTACTTGTTACTTTCTCCTACAGAGATCACGTACTCAATCATCTTCGCTGGAATATCAACGCCGGTTGGGGCGATGCTGTTTTTAAATTCCATCGTGTAGTTGACTTCGTTGACGGTGAGTCCACCTTCTGGTGTTTCCATCACATCGATGGCGAGTACGCCGCCGCCTACCGCTTGGGCCGCATCTACTGAGATTTTGGCTAGTTCAGGGGTAACAGGGCAGTTGCTGGCTTTGCCACCGCGCGCGGTGTTGGTGATCCAGTGTTCGCTTTCACGCATAATGCCGCAAATGCACTCATCACCCACCACAAAGGTGCGGATGTCACGCTGGGGCTTGTCGATGTATTCTTGCGCATAGATGATTGAGTGCTGGTAACTGCCCAAGGTCATCTTGTGCTCGATGATCGCCTCGGCCGAATTTTCATCATCAACCCGAGCCAGCAAGCGGCCCCAAGAGCCAGTGGCTGGCTTGAGGACGGCCGGGTAGCCCATTTCACCAATCGCTTCAAGAGCCATATCTTGAGATGTGGCCACACGAACACTAGGGGTTGGGACACCGGCCATCATTAGGGCCAGCGAGGTGTGGATCTTGTCACCACAAATCATCCCGACATCGTAATTGTTAACGGTGGGGATGCCCCACATGTTGAAAATTTGAAGGGCCGCCATCGCTTGAGAATGGCTAACACAGCGTTCCATGATGACATCATATTGCCGCCATGGGTCTGGATTTTCTAGGTCAAAATGGACCTGCCGCATGTCGATGAGGTCAAACTCAACGCCGGAATTTTCAATTGCTTTAACCAGCAATTTTTCTTCCATGCGGATACGTGAGTGCAAAAGTGCGATTTTCATGTGCAGATTTACGATTTACGATTTCTGATTGACGATTATTGCTCCACGACCAAAGTTGTTCGGTGTGGCAACCAATCGTAAATCGTCAATCAAAAATCCAAAATTTGATTATTCGCCCCAGTCTTCTTCTACTTCTGGTGCAACTGCGATAGCGAGTGGGTTAACGGCCGTAACCTCTAGCTCAACGCCACACTCTTCACATTCAATAATTTCGCCTGCCATTGGTGCTTCATCAAAAGCTACTGCTGCGCCACATTCTGGACATTCTGTATTCATGGTATTTCTCTCCTGAGTTTCTATTTTAAACCTGTTAGGTTTGGAAAATTATTTTTGACAAAAAAAAAGCCCACCGGGTTGTCCGGGGGGCTTGGATTTGCTTTTAAAACGCTCTGATTCTAAGCACGCAAAATCAACCGGACCTTTTGGTCTGGGTGTTCTTCTTGCTCTTCTTTTTTAATTCGGTTTGTGAATTAACTATCATAGCGACCGAGAATTTAGCAAAATTCAAACTGGTTGTCAAAAGGTTTTACAAATTGGATAGGGATTTGAGATAGAGATAGCGAGGTTCTTAACGCAACGCTTTAAGCTAAACGCAAACAGTGTCTAGGGCACGAATCCCTATCTCTATCCTATCGTCTCTATCCTTTATCTATTTTCTACGGCCGAGAATCCGCAGCAAGAAGATGAACAAGTTGATAAAGTCTAGGTACAGGCTTAGCGCACCCCGAATACCGACTCGACGAATGTTTTGCTCATCGCCCGTTTGCAAGGCCCAAATCGTCATGTTTTTGATTTTTTGAGTGTCGTAGATGGTGAGGGCTAAGAAGATGGCCACACCAGCGTAGCTGACAATCCAATACAAGATTGGGCTTTGGAGCCAAAAGTTCGCCACCGAGGCGACGATGACGCCGATTACACCCATCATTAAGTAACTGCCCCAGCCGCTTAGATCCATTTTGGTCGTATAGCCAATAACGCTCATGGCTAAAAACATGGCCGTCGTGATGCCAAATACGAGTGTTACGCTGCCCAGATCATAAGCTAAAAAGACAAACGCCATTGTGAACCCGTTGATGGCCGCATAGCCTAAGAAACCGGCCAGTGCGATTTCTGGGTCAAGCGTCATGATACGCGCGCTGAGCCACCAAACGATTCCAAGTTCGATAATAAAAGCCACAAACAGGGCTTGTGGAAATGATTGCAAAACGTTAAGCAGGATGTCTTGTGAGAACCAGGCAACGGCCGCGGTCAGCAATAAGCCTAATCCCATCCAATTATAAGTTTGGAGCATGGCGGCTGATAGGGCTTGTCCCAGTTTGCCTTCGTCTTGGCTTTCATTGTAATAGCCGTATTGATCTGGCTGTTGGTCTTTTAAATTAAAACTCATTTGTTTCGGTGTCTCCGTTTATGTTAATCGTGATGTTTCATCCGATTCGTGTTTCGTTACGTAAAAATTTTCGGCCGGTTGTGGCCGCACAGCCGGTTTTAATTGTCGTCGGCCGGTTCAGGTGCAGTGATATCGATTGAATTGACCAGCCACTCAAACTCATCCCCACCTCGATTCAACCCGTCGTTAACCGTGCCGGTGGCGATGGTTATAACCCATCCATTATGCCTTAAAGCGACGATTTTTAGCGTAACCGGTTCCGGTGGGTCAACAACAGTGTAGCTGCCTTTTTGCTCTAGGCGAAGCCCTTCGTAGCCGTTGATGATAACGGGGGTAAAAAGACTCGTTGCCCCATCATCGGCCAGATAATTATCATTAAATGACCGCGTGACCAGTGTGACCCATTCCGTTAGATTGTCTGTTACATCTGGCAGTCCGATTACTGTGATCAATGCGCCACGCCTGACCGAACCGGAGAAAAGGGTTTCGCTTGTGTCTGCAACTTGGATAATGCCAGAATCCTCAAAGTTGTCGTCTACCACCCAGGTGTCTGGCAGGTCAAAAGAAGTTTGCAGAAACGGGTTTTCAAAGCGAACGGTGGGGAAAACGGGTGTTGGGACAAGGGTCGGGGTAGCTGTGGGGGCCGCAGATGTCGCTGTTTCTGTGGGTACCACGATTGTTAAGTCGGGTGCAAGGGTGAAGGTTGCGGTGGGGGGCAGAGGGGTCTGCGTAGGTGTGGCTGTGTGGGTGGGTGTGGCAGTTGTGGTGGGGGTAGCCGTCGGCCGTGAACCTACTTTGGCCCCTGTTCCACCTGTGGTTGAATTGCCGCATCCCACCAAAAAGATAAAGATGATGAAGAGGCTCAAGAAACGGGTCGTTTGCTTCATAAAGTCAGATGGTCTCGGCCGTGTAGCCGCTGGCTAATCATCTCCCAAATTTTGTCTAAATGGGAATCATACTGAACGTAGTCGAGGTTGTCTGTGTTGATGACTAGGACCGGGCTAAGTGAAAAGCGGCCGATCCACGCTTCATATAAATTGTTGAGATTGGTCAAATATTCAATGTCGATATCTTGCTCATAATCCCGGCCGCGCAGCTGAATGTGCCGTACAAGCGTTTCGACGCTGGCTTGTAAATACACCATCAGTTTGGGTGGCTGCAAAACCGCAACCATAGCCGAATACATCGCATGATAGGTATCCCAATCTCGCTGGGTCATCGCTTTTTGGGTAAACAAATTGCGGGCAAAAATCTCCGCATCTTCATAAATACTGCGATCTTGAATAATTGATCCCGATTTTTCTTGAAGCTCGATGTGTTGGCGTAGTCGTTTTGACAAAAAGAACATCTGAGAATGAAAGCTCCAGCGATTCATATCTGCATAAAAA
Source organism: Chloroflexota bacterium (assembly GCA_020628815.1). Lineage (GTDB taxonomy): Bacteria > Chloroflexota > Anaerolineae > Promineifilales > Promineifilaceae > WTJY01. The sequence continues at coordinate 5,461 of JAHDEN010000207.1, forward strand.
TCAGCCAGATACGGATTTTCGTCAACCGCTTCAAATACAGGTTCCCACCCCTGCTTTTCTGCCAATAGGCTGACAAGGGTTGATTTTCCGACCCCAATATTTCCCGCAATAGTGATGAAATGTTGCATATTTAAATAGCAAGATGCCCGATGCAACCGCCAAATAACTTTGCAGCGGTTGCATTTTGAACCCTACATCCTGCTACTTTCCTTTGAATTCCGCTTTTCTTTTGCCCACAAACGCCATCACCCCTTCGGCGAAGTCGTGTGAACGGCCGGCGTAGTTTTGCAAATAGATTTCTGTGTTCAAGCTTTCTTCAAACGTTTGCTCTTGAGCTTGGCGCATCGCCCGTTTGGTTAGCCCGAATGCCATGGTGGGGCCTGTTGCTAGTTTTGCGGCCGATGCCATTACCACTTCCATTAATTGATCGTGAGGCACAACTTGGTTGACCATCCCCCAATCTAAGGCGGTTTGGGCCGACACTTTTTCAGAAGATAAATAGATTTGATACGCACGGTTATAACCGATCAGCCGAGGCAGAATCCAGCTGGCTCCGCCGTCTGGTACAAGGGCGATTTTGCCAAATCCCAGCGTAAATGCGGCTTTGTCGCTGACGATGCGTAGATCAGTTGCCAAGGCGATGCTCATCCCGATTCCGGCCGCAATGCCATTGACTGCACCAATAACCGGCTTTTCGATTGATGTGATTTGATTGATCAAAGGGTGATAGATTTTTGCCAAGTGATCGCCTGCGCCAGGGGGCTTCCCATCTTTTGAATGCTTGTTGAGGTCGTTGCTGGTTAAATCTGCCCCAGAAGAAAACCCCCGGCCGTTGCCGGTTAAAACAATTGCACGCACGTCACTATTGCGCCCAGCATCCTTAAACGCTTTGGTTGTTTCCTTTGTAATCTGATCATTTAATGCATTCAGAACTTCTGGACGATTAAACCTAATGACACCGACACCATCTTTTATGGTGTATTCAATCGTTTCATAACTCATGGGGTTTTCCTTTTTATGGTTTATGTTTTTAAGCAGTAAACGGCAGGCGATACATTATTTATAATTCACCATTCGCAATTTACCATTTACAATTCCAAGTGGCCGGAAACGGTGAATGGCCCGATGTCCCATTCTAATTCAAACAGGGGTGGCGCAATCTTCAAATTCATCACGCACAATGAGGGCTGGGCCGATTTTATCTTGCATCTCAACCTTTTCAGCGCAAATTTGCAAGGCATGTTCAAACTGCTCGGCCGTTTCAGCCTGCATAAAGTCTTCCATCATTTGCTCAAATAGCCCAATGTTTTGCACATACTTTTTAAAATGTTTGCGGAACAAAAAGATGCCGTTCGGATTGCCGTGATAGTTCAGCATTTCGCGCAAATGAATTCTTACCGCTTCAAATATATCTGCATATGTCAGCTCTGCACGGGATTTGCGACTAAAGATCCATGGGTTGCCGATTGCGCCCCGGCCGATCATGACCGCATCGCAGCCAGTGTAAGCTTTCATGCGATCAATATCCTCTGGCTCAACCACATCCCCGTTGCCAATTACTGGTACGGTTAGGGCCTGTTTTAGCTCTGCAATCGCATCCCAATCGGCCGTTCCATTGTATTTTTGCTCTTTGGTGCGGCCGTGCATCGCCACCAACTGTGCTCCGTTGTCTTCAAGGATGCGGCCGATCTCAATGTAATTTTTGTTCTCGTCCCACCCTAATCTAATTTTGCCTGTAACTGGTACAGACAGATGTGTAGACAGCAGATTGAAAGTTTCCGCAATGACTTCAGGCGACTTCATCATCCCAACTCCGGCGCCCCGGCCGCTTACCCGTCGGGTTGAACAGCCCATATTGATGTCGATGATATCGGGTTCAAGCGATTCAATGCGTTGGGCCACATTCAGAATCAGCTTTGGATCGTTTCCAAAAATCTGAAAAACCATCGGCGTTTCCCCATCTTGCTGATCCAAGCGCTTCCAGAACTTGTTGTACCTATCGTGCTGTTTGCCCAATGCCTCAACCGGCACAAACTCGGTGTAATGCATGGCTGACCCATAGGCACGGCAAATCGCTCGATACGGCACGTCAGAATACCCGGTCATGGGTGACAAGATTACATCCCCGTAAATAGGGATGTCACCAACAAGGAAGGTAGGATATGCTTTAGAATCTGTTTTTTGTGATGAGTGAATTTGGTCCATGAAAATTTCAGCTATTTTACAAGGAAAATGCCCTCGCTGTGAGAAGGCTCATATTTTTAAAACATTTTGGGGCATGCACACAACTTGTTCCCATTGTGAAATAAAGTTTGAGCGTGAGCCCGGCTATTTTACGATGGCTATTTTTGTCGGGTATGGGCTGGCCTTGATTTTGGGGTTGCCCGGGCTAATAACAGCCTTAATGCTAGATTTATCGCTGTTTTGGGTCGTGGCTATCCCCTGCACTATCATCACAATCGCTTCCCCCTGGATATTTCGATACGCTCGAATTCTTTGGATCCATTCTGATCAATGGATGGACCCGAGGTAATTGCGGATTTGTTGAATCTTACTGGGGTGGGGCTTAAATCAATAGATTCTAATGAATATTGAATCGGCCGATTGCGATGTGGTAGCATTTGGCTCCGCAGCAAAAACTTTGCCTAGGTGAATCATTCATGCTCCAGCAAACGAATCAAGTTCGACTAATTTTAGCAGCTATTTTGGCCCTCTTCCTACTATTAATTCTTGTGGCAACTCCGTTTGCCGGTGGAGAGCAGCCTGACATGGCCGCTGATCAGACAGATGTGCAAACTGAGGATGGGGAAGTTGAACTGTCAGCAGACTCGGGCGTGATCCCGGCCGAAGTTCTAGAAATCCCAACCCGCTCATTGGCCGATGTCCCTATTTTGACAGACGATGCTTTGGCAGCTGATCTGAATCCTGTTATGCGGATCGGACAACGGCCGGAGCACAATATCATCACCTACACGGTGGTGCGGGGGGATACTCCCAACGTGATCGCGGATCGATTTGGGATTAAATCGACAACTATTTTGGGTGGTAACCCCAATCTAAGCGAAGAGTCAAACTTGCTGGGTGCTGGGGCTGAGCTACGTATTTTGCCCATTGATGGGGTTTTGCATCAGGTAAATTATGGGGAAACGATCGAGTCGATTGCGGCCGACTATGACGTTTCGGTAGACGACATCATCAATTACGAGCCGAATCGTTTGGAATTCCCGTTTCGTGTCTATAAAGGAACAGAGATCATGGTTCCCGGGGCTGTTGCCCAAGTGTTTACATGGACACCGCCTACAAACAATCGCCCTAAAAGCACTGTGGTTGGTACCGGTACCTTTGTGCAGCCGGTGCGCGCCGGATGTGTGACTCAATACTTTTATCCGTGGCACCGTGGGTTAGATGTGGGGCTTGCGGTTGGCACACCCGTATATGCGATGGACCGAGGCACTGTCATTTACGGCAGCTGGGCAGCCGGTAGCTATTACGATTACGGTAATTTGATTGTGATCGATCATGGAAACGGGTACGAAACCTACTATGCTCACTTAAATGGGATCAACGTGTTCCCGGGCCAAGTTGTGAGCCAAGGGCAGTTTATCGGCTATTCAGGAAACACCGGCCGCTCTTCTGGCCCTCACATTCATGTTGAAATCCGCTTCAATAATAATCAAGACGATCCGAACTTCTTGATTCAAGGAACCTATTCTGGGTGTGAGATCAGCCGCTAGTGTCACGACTAGGATGAAATGATGGAAAATGTTATCGGAAACGTCGTGACTTTAAGTGTTTCTTCGCTTTTTAAACCGATCATAGTGGCATTGTTGAAACACTAGCTATCTAACCACACAGTAAGACAATTAGTAGATTTTGGACCAGTTTTTGAGCTGGTCCTTTTTTTTGTCTACCATATCCTGCATAAGGGGAGAGCTAGTACCGCAAAATTGACATTTTGTTGAAAATTTCAAGTTGGAGATGGCAGCATGAGTGAACAAATGCAGCAGTTTAGGAAAGAGTACAGCGAAGAAGGAATTGATTTTGGGGATATGGCCCCATCACCGTTTGTCCAATTTGGTCAATGGTTTGAATCGGCGGCTGAAGTTGGCATGATTGAGCCAAACGGGATGACCCTCTCAACGGTCGATGCAGATGGGCGTCCATCCGGCCGGGTTGTGCTGCTAAAAGCATGGGACGAACGGGGGTTTGTCTTCTATACAAACTTTGAAAGCCGTAAGGGAGAAGCGATGGCCGCAAATCCTATGGCATCGTTGACTTTTTGGTGGCGCGAGCAAGAGCGTCAGGTACGTATTGAAGGGCGGATTGAAAAAGCGGGGGAGCAAGAATCGGACGCCTATTACAACAGTCGGCCGCGTGCCAGCCGTTTGGGAGCATGGACGAGCCCCCAAAGCCAAGAGATCGACGGCCGTGAGGCTTTGCAGTCGAGGCTGTCCGAAGTTGAAGAGCGCTTTCCGGCCGAGGAACCGCTTCCACGCCCGCCGTTCTGGGGCGGCTACAGACTTGTCCCAGATCGCATCGAATTTTGGCAAGGCAGGCGCAGTCGTTTACATGATCGAATGGTCTATAAATTGGCCCCAAAAGGGGATTGGCAACTCGTGCGATTAGCCCCCTAGAGCTATCTAAAAATAAGGGGTTTGTAACGCCATCCAGAACTACCCCTTTCATACTCTGAAATCAGCCCGCCAAAATTGCTACCAAAAACACCCTGTGCTATAAATGGGAAAGATTTCACAATCGA
>JAHDEN010000208.1 GCA_020628815.1 Chloroflexota bacterium
AATCGCTGATTGCTGAGTGGCAACTGCGCAACATTGATGAGAGCCAGTTTGAGCACCTGCTCGACACCATCGCCCAAGAGACGTTTGAGTTAAGTGTTGCGGATCATAAAGAGCTAAAAGGGCTAAAGGATGAGAACCTGCAAGACCACATGACCGATGTGGAAATGGTGATCGGGATGTTGGGCGAGGTGGCAACAGCCCAGATTACCAGCGCTTCAAACGCACAGGGGTTTGAAGAAAATGAGGAAGCTGCTAAACGTGGGGGTGCCATCGGCCGGAATGCGCGCAAAGAGATTGAACAGCAAACCGGCCGGCCGGTTGTGTCTGGTGTGAACTATCTGGAAGCTCCAGAGGAAGAAGTACGGAAACAATTGAGCGACGGTGAGAAGTCAGAAGGTGAAAGCAAGAAGTAAGAAGTGCGAAAAGGCCAGCACCACTTTATACTTTTACCTTCAGACTTTAAACTCACTCTCATGCCAACCACAATCTACACAGCCCCGGCCGCCAGCGGCAAAACCCAGTTCGCCATCAACTTAGCCCGTTCAACCGAGGCGACCCAACGGGTGCGAGTGGTTGTTGCCAGCAGCGGCCAAGCCCGCATGTGGCAGCGGCGACTGGCCCAAGCCGGTGGTGCATTGGGGGTCGAGGTCATGATTTTTGACCGGATGGTTGCCGCCATCTTAGCCGAAGCGGGTGAAAGCTGGACCCAACTGAGCGAGCCGGTACAGTACCGGCTGTTGCGCTCACTGTTAGATGGAATGGCGCTAGACTATTATGCGGAGCTACGCCACCGGCCCGGTTTTGTAGATGTGGTCCAGCAGTTAATCCCCCTACTCAAATCAGCCCTCATCGAACCGGAAAAATTGACGGCCGCTTTTGACTTTTTAAACGTTGAACCTCGGCTCACCGAATTGTCCCAAATTTACGAGACGTACCAAACCGCTTTGCAACAAAACGGCTGGGCTGATCGGATTGGTCTGCATTGGCTAGCCTTAGAAGCTTTAGAAAAACAAGAATCGAACCCAAGTTCGGCCGTTGGTTCGGCCTGGCCCCTGCTTATTGTAGATGGATTTGATGATTTAACTCCGGCCGAAATCGCCATCTTAAAGATTTTGAACGGCCGCGTGGGGCGCATGGTCATCACACTGACCCAACCGCCAAACGTGAACTTTAACCGGTACGCAGAGACCCTGGCCAAGCTCAAACTGTTGACCCCCGAAAAGATCGAGCCACTGCCCCACCCCATCCAACCAAAACCGCTGACCCAGCTGGCAAGCTACCTTTTTACGCAAAGCCGCCCGGCCGAACACAACTGGTCTGCCGACCTACGTTTGATCGAAGCCACTGACCGGCCGACCGAAATTCGGGCCGCGTTGCGCTGGCTAAAACAACGCATTGTGCAGGATGGGTATCAACCGGCCGAAGTCGCGCTGGTGGGTCGCAACATCGATCGATACCGGCCGTTTATTCAGCAAGTCGGCCGGGAATTCGGCCTGCCAATTCGTATAGAGCTAGGGCAACTGTTAAACCGCTCCCCCATCATCGATGGGTTGCTGAGTTTGCTGGCGCTACATTTGCCCCAAGGGGACAGCGGAGCGGAATTAGGTCGCCGTCAGCTGGTCAACGTTTGGCGCTCTCCGTGGTTCGACTGGCAACAGGCGGGGCTGGCAAGTTTGGGACAGCTGGCAGACCGATTGGATAACTTGGGGCGGCATCAGCGGGTGATCGGTGGCATGGAGCAATGGTCGGCCGCTTTTGCGGCTCAGATCGCCGTTGCAGAACAGGCCGAGGATCAACTTCGTGTAGAAATTGATTTTGAAGAGCAAGCCCAAACCACAAAACTGGTGTCCGGAGCGGCCGCCTTAAACTTACAGAACAGCTTCAACCTCTTTTTAGAAAAGACCGCCCCACCCCATGAAGCAACCAGCTTCAAACAGTTTGTGCAGTGGCTTGAAGGATTGATTGGGCATGATCAACTGCGAGAAGATGCACCACAGCAACCGGCCGAAGCGGACCATTCGCTAGCGATGATCCGGATGGCCCGTGCAGAACGACAGACTGAAGCTGAAGCGGTCGCTGCGCTGTTGCGCTTAAAAGATATTTTGCGCGGCTTGGTCTGGGCGGAAGAAGTTGTGGGGCAGCAAGACAACGTCACGTTTGAATATTTTTACAGCGAACTCAGCGGTGCCATCAATACGGCCGTCTACGATCTTCCTATAGCGAAAGGCAGCAACCCATTAATAGCGACCAACATTAATCAGGCCCGTGGGCTGAGCTGGAAAGCGGTTGCGATTGTGGGGCTAAGCGAGGGGGAGTTCCCGCAGCCGATTGGGGAAGATCAGTTTTTGCGGGATGCGGATCGCAAACGGTTAAAGGCTGAATATGGCTTTCAGCTAGATCCATCGACCCAAAGCCGCGAGCGAGAGTTGTTTTACGAAGCGGTGTCACGGGCAACCGACCGGCTTTTGTTGACCCGGCCGATTATCGCTGACAACGGAGCGGAGTGGGTCCCATCCCCCTATTGGGACGAGGTGCGCAAAAAAACCGGCTTGACCGCCAGCAAAGTCACGGCCGATGCGCTTTTGCAACCAAGCGATGCCGCATCTGAACAGGAGTGGCTCGAGGCGCTGGCGACGGCCGACCCCAACCAACTGCCAGCTGAGATCATGCTGGGTAAAACGATATTGGACCAACGCTCTGCCCCTGCTCAGTCAGGGGGGCCGTCTGTGTTTGATGGGGATCTGGCCCCCGTGAGCCAACATCTTACCGAAACATTTGGCCCCAACCATGTGTGGAGCGCCAGCCGCTTGGAGAGCCTGCGCCAATGTGGGATGCTGTTTTTTGTTAGCAGCGTGCTCAAGGTTGAGCCACGGCCGGAGCCACAAGAGGGGCTAGATGTGGCCCAACTGGGGACGCTGTATCATGAGATTTTTGAAGTTGCGTATAGAAAAGGTGTGCCCGATACCGATTCTGTCGATGAGATGCAGGCGTTTGTCACCGACATCGCCGAGCCGATTTTAGACGAGGCGCCCGAAAAGCAGGGTTTCCGAGAAACAGCTTGGTGGTCACAAACCAAATCTGATGTGATTGGCAATGTCACCAAGTCGATTTTGGAGCTGGCGAAAGACAACTGGACCTTTTACCAGGCTGAAGCAGCTTTTGGTTTAAACGGGAACCGGCCGCTGGTTTTACAGCGGGATGGGGACCAGCTTCAGCTACGTGGATTCATTGACCGAGTTGATCAAAATTCGGCCGGAGAACTCCGCATCGTTGATTATAAATTAGGGAGCAATTCAAGGTTTGGGAAAGCCGCATTTGAGAAAGGGGAAAAGCTTCAGCTGCCGTTATATGCGTTGGCCGTTGAGCTAGCCTTGGGATTAGGCGATGTCACTGACGGCTTTTATTTCCATTTTAGGCAAGCTAAAAAAAGCGGATTACAGCTGGCAAAATATGATGGTGGGCCGGAACAAGCGGCGCAAACGGCCGTAGAGTTTGCATGGCAAGCGGTTGACCAAGCTCGGGCGGGACATTTTGAGCCAACCCCTCCTAAAGGGGGCTGCCCCAGCTATTGCCCGGCCGCGCAGTGGTGCTGGCGGTATCAACCTAGCGGTTTTTAGCCGAACAGCTAAAGGGTGTGGCCGGGCAAAAGCATAACTAACTAAAGCATGAGATCGTAACTCTTTTAACTGTCATAAGTTGCACAAACGCCATATCATTCTCCCCTGACTGTGTGAAAAATAAAAAAAGAGGATGAATGGAAATAAATAAAGTGACGGCAACAAGAGCGCTCATGATTGCAGTGCTCGTCTTGTTAACAAGTTTGACGACGATCTCGTTTGCAGATGATGATTCAGCTAACGGGGTTAAGCTAGACCAAGCCCTGACAGTTAAAATCTGGGATTCAGGAACCAGTGGAAGTGGCTTTAACCCACCTCCGGTAAATGTGAGCCGTGCCCCTCAGGCTGCGACAATCAATGTATCTTATAATCCAGCCACATGTGACAATCAGGGGAACCTTTCACCATGGCCAGCAGAGGCTCAAACCGCATTTACATTTGCATTAAACATTTGGGGCAGCCTTATCGAATCAGATGTCCCTATTGAGGTACATGCCTGCTGGGAAGATTTTAACGATGCGAGATTGCTAGGCTACGCAAGGGCAACTGGTAGCTATAGAGATTTTACTGGTGCCCCGCAAGCGGGGACGTGGTATCCAAATGCCTTGGCCAATGCTCTGGCAGGAACTGACCTTGACCCAACTTCTGCTGACATCATAACCGCGCTAAATGCGGATGATATCAATTGGTATTTTGGCATCGATGGTAATCCCGGCTTTTCACAACACGATTTTGTGACGGTGGTTCTGCATGAAGTTGGGCATGGTATCGGCTTTGCGGGATCAGCCCAAGTAGGCACCTTGCCCGGGCAAACACAAACTATCGGCCGATGGGGATTTGGCAGCGGTTTCCCGATTATCTATGACACTTTTGTGGTTGATGGTAGTGGTAACAGTGTCTTGAATGAGTCGATCTATCCCAATTCATCACCACAGTTAGCGGCTTTATTCCAAAGCAACAACCTATTCTTTGCGGGGCCAAATGTTCAAGCAGCCAACGGCAATGCAAGCGCAAGGCTTTATGCCCCTTCACCTTGGGAAGGTGGATCAAGTTTTTCTCATTTTGACCTTGCAACGTTTTCGGGAACTATTAACTCATTGATGACACCCAGCTTATCAAATGGTGTTGCCAATCACTCCCCCGGCCCGGTTGGTGCTGCATTGCTTGAAGATTTAGGTTGGGTTTCACCAGGCGATGATCCCGTGACAGAGACACCTACGGCCACAGCAACAGCGACGGAGACAGCGATTCCGACAGAAACGCAGACCGCTGTGCCGACCGAGACGAGTACATTGGTTCCCACAGAAACACAGTCTGCTACGGCCGAGCCAACCAGTGAATCAACACCGGTCTCAACAGCAACAGCAACAGCAATGGCAACGGCAACGGCCAACCCATCGGAAACAACTACGCCTCAGCCAACTGGAACCGGCACCCCTGTACCAACAAACACACCGGCCCATACCTCAACGCCGGATCTACCCACATCACAGGACTCTCTGATTTTCTTGCCGTACATAAGCCGATAGTCAACAGCTTCCGCTTAAAAATAAAAAGGATCGATCTAATTACTTAGGTCGATCCTTTTTTTGTTTGTCTTAGACTGAGATAAACGGCTCGACGGCCGATATGTTAAAGATTGAGGCTTGACAGTCTAAATTTTATATAGTATAAATATTTTACAGTATATAAAATTATGAAATCAAGACGTGAAAAACAACGAGAAGCGCTAATCGCTGAAATTAAACAGGCCGCATGGGATTTGGTTGCCGAAAAAGGTGCCAGCGGCATTTCAATTCGGGCGATTGCCAAACAAATTGGGATGACCCCACCAGCCATCCACTATTACTTCAAAACGGTTGATGCACTTATTACCGAGTTGCTGATCGAATCATTTGAAGCGATGCTGGCTTCCCTCGCCGGAACCAAGGAACAATATTCTGATCAATCGTATCCAGAACAGCTCTATCGCTATGCGGCACAGTATCGTGCATGGGCGCTTAACAACCCTGTTCAATTTCAGCTGATTTATGGCAACCCGATCCCCGGCTATCAACAGCCCACAGAGTTAACATATCCCCCCGCTCGACAGAGCTTTGCACTTTTTGCCAGTTTGATCCAAGAATCATTGGACTCGGCCGAAATTCAGCTCCCATCAAACTATCAAGAGATTCCAGAGCAGCTGCAAACTCCATTTGCTCAGCTCCAACAAGAACCGGGCCACCAGTTTTCCCCAACCGTGCTGTATGTAACGGCCGCGCTTTGGTCCCGCTTCCACGGGCTTGTCATGCTCGAGCTCTACAATCTCATTCAACCGGTCATTGGCAACACCACTGTGTTCTTCAACCAAGAGGTTCGCAATACACTCATCGAGTTTGGTGTGACCGATCTATCGTTTTTAAAGGACACATAAAATGAAAATTCATCCGATTTCTACCGGCCGGGTCAAAATCACAAAAAGCTGGCTTATTGGGCAAGAAGACTCTCCGTTTCGCTTGCTCCACCCATTAACAGATCGCACGTTCACCGACTGGCTCCCGATCTTCTGTTTTGTCATCGAGCATCCAGAAGGGTTAATCGTAGTTGACACCGGGATTCCGGCAAACGCCAATGACCGAATCTATTTCCCACCTTTTATGCCGCTTGTTCAGCGAGCAGCACCGTTTGATATCACCGAACAAGAAGAGATTGGGCCAAAAATGCGTGAGCTGGGCCTTGATCCGGCCGATGTTCGCTGGGTTATCCAAACCCATCTGCATCAGGACCATGAGGGGGGATTCCACTATTTTCCGCAGGCAGAAGTCATTGTTTCCCGGACAGAATGGTCGGCCGCTACCGGGCTAAAAGGTCGAATGGGTGGCTATCTCAACTATCGCTGGCCAAAAGATCTCGATCCGACTCTCGTCGATTTTGAAGATGGGCCGTTCCACAGCTTTGACCAATCACAGACAGTTACGGCCGCGGGCGATGTGATTCTTGTGCCCACACCGGGTCACAGTTCAGGCCATCTTTCGGTTGTCATCAAAGAAGATAAGCAGCTTGTTTTTCTGGCAGGTGATGCGGCCTATTCTCAAGAGCTATTACTTGCCAATCAAGTTGATGGTGTGGGACCGTCTGTTGAGGATCAGCGAGATACCAAACAAAGGATCATCGAGCTGGCAAAAACGGTTCCAACTGTGTTTGTCACTTCTCACGAATGGGCCGGAGCAGAGCGCTTGAAAACCCGCCAGCCCGTACACGCTGAAATAGCCATGCAGGGGCAAGTTTAGTTCTTCTAGCGTTTAACGTTTGCGCTGAACGCTCGGTTTGACCCGCTGCCACGCCTCAAATTCGGCCGGGTCAAACGGGTCTTCACCCTTTACTGCCAATTTAAAGTGAGGCAGATCATCATATCCCCAGAACAGCTCCTCACCGACCAGCATCGATGGCACCCCAAACACCCCTTTTTCAAGTGCGCCTGACACATTGTCGATCAAAATCTTTTTAACGTCAGGGTTCTGAGTCTGCTCAAGCAACATCGGCCCATCAAAACCGGCCTTATTCGCAACGTCCACAACCACATCGGGATTGGTGATGTCACGGCTCTCGGTCCAAGCGGCCACAAACAGCGCATCAATCAGGGGGGATGGGTTTCGATCGGCCGAAACGGCGCACGTTGCCCGCAGCGGCAGCAGTGGGTTAAACGGATGTGTGGCCGGTGGAGCCAGAGGCACATTCAGCAACTTGGCTTTGCGAATCACATCTTTGGTCATCCATTTGTTTTTGGGGGGCACTTCGGCCGGGCCGAGGGTCCCGTTCTGTTTGAGCATCGCCCCGAACAGCACCGGAATCGGTTTAAAGGTGATGTTGAGTTCATCCGCCAGCTTTGGAAGTTGGCTCCACGCCAGATAGGCGTTGTGAGAGATATAGTCGAAGTAGAATGGGATTTCTTGGGTCATGTTTTTTTAAATAAATTCGAAATTTAAGCTTTGTGAACGACATTCATAGCACGTTTTGCAAATTTACTTAATTCAACCTCCACAATCACAACATTGTGAGCATCAGGGTTAGTATCATGATGAAATATTTTCGCATAATTGTTAATCGCTTTAAATTCAGAAATTTCTGATTGAAGGTTTGCAAGCAAGGACGAAGAATCAGCTTCCTCAATACTCTTGATAATTTTGCCAAACATCACTCTCCTTTGGATTTCGAAAGGGAATTTCCTATGCAAATAACCTTCAAGAAGTGGCCTAATAGCCTTCGCTACCTCCCGGCTGCTCAATCCCATAACTCCATCTGAGTAATCCTTGATTAATTTATAATTGTAGTAATACTCTGATGCGCAAATTGAATCGATATTACAGTTAGAAAATGAAGAATATTCCGCTCCGGTTCTACCAATTTGATGCACTTGTGGTTCGATAGATCTTGGATAAGGTGCCCTCAATTCTTCTCTTAAGTCACGAACAAAAAATGCATCGTGAGATAGAACTATAAATTGTTTACAACGAACAGTAAGATCGGCGATTATTTTAATGGTTTTACTCCGCCTATTTAAATCTAGGCTTGATACGGGATCATCTAAAATCACAATTCGGTCTTGAAGATTTGGATCATCTTCTAACTTTGCAATAAAGAAAGCAAAAGCCAAAGTCCTCTTATCTGCCTCGCTCAGTACATTTCCAAAAGAATGATCTGTGTACATGTCATCTCTTTTTCCAAGTTTGACTGATTGTCCCCTAATTCCTAAATTATAGTTACTTCGTGGGTTACCTTGGCTGCGATAGTCTGTCTTCAATTGATCTATTGTGAAATTCGCATTAAAAGAACTAATCAGCTCATTTACCCGACCTTTATACCTTTCAAGCGTTTCAACCATCTCTTGATTTAGCTCCTTTCTGAGCCCCTTCTTTTTATTGTCTAACTCCTTAATCTCTACAACTGTTTTTTGATATGCATTGATAGACTCTTGAACATAAACTGAGCCTAAATTTTTATTTGCTTCAAGTTTTTCAATTTTATCTATCAACGAATCTAAATCGCCTAAAATCAAACTCGTTTTATATTCCTGAATTCGCTTAATGGTGAGATTTAGTTCATCGTTATATTCGCTGAGAACCGAATTCAGATTATCAAATGCTCCATTGCATTTATTAAAATCTTCGTTTGACCCTAAAACGTCCAAAGGGTTTTCCTTCTTAGTGTGAACAACTTTTAGAAATGTATCTCTGAAAGCATCTAAATTGTCACCAAAAGAACTTAAGTCTAGATTTATTTGCGAAATTTCGATATATTCCATCCACATATCTAAAATATTATTATTCGATTTAAGTCGTTCTTGGATATCACTCCTTAGCGAATGTGGAATATTGCTTTTGAATGAAGCTTCAAGCCCTGTAATCTTCAGCTTGAGATTTTTATATTCTTTACTAAAGTAAGACCTGTAAGATTGAATTAATTCTAGCCCAGAAATAGATTGGCCACAGAAAGGACAGTTTTCAGAAAGTAGATCTTGCCCATTGCTGACCCAATTCTCAATATCATGAGAGCTATGCTCGCAAAAATGCTCTTTTACGAACGATTCAGCGTTCTCCCCAATCTCATCTAATGATGTTCTAAAAATTTTAAACGCATAGCCTAAATCAAATTCTAATGGTTCAAGGTTTATAGGTAGCTGAATTTTTTCAATGTGCTCAGAACGCTCTATTGATGAGGCCTTCTGTTTTAATTCCTCTAAATGCTGATCAACATCCTCCATTAATTTTAAATCCAGAAATTCTTGAAGAGAAAAAGGTCCTCTGTAATTATTCAGATTACTCTCAAGCTCTTTATTTCGATCTTTTGCTAGCTTATGTTTCTCATTAATTTGATTTAGTTCATTTTTCAAATTAACCGCAACACCTCCTAAAGCAAATTCAAGTAGAGCCTTCTTTTGATGATTCCCTACCTCAAATCCAGAATATACATTCTTATCAACAAAATCTGAGTCAAAAACGATTATTGATGGCAATGAATCCTGCCAGTTAGAGTTCGAAAACGTTACTGTTCGTTTTGTTGAGCCATATTTCACTATGAACTCAATTTCTGGAGGATCATCAGAATCAATGGTCTGTTTCGCTACTAGTCGCTGGCCATCTCCAATTGAAAAAGAATGAAAAATTGATGCTAAGGTTGATTTCCCTCGCCCATTTTCTGCATAAAAAATTGTAGCCTCATCCAACGCAATCGGTTGCAAGGGGACTGCATCAGCCAACAGTCCAACATTTTTTAACTTAATGATTTTTTCAATCATCTAAAACTCCTTGTAGCTATATTGATGGGGATCTTGAGAAGTCATTTGCAGGTTGACCCGTCTATGTTCTATCGTCCCACAAATGAGAATAACAGCCTCAGAGGGATAATCCAAAAAAATTGTTATTTTCAACAGTTAATAATAATGCTGGACCAAGTATATGAAGCTACAATCTGACCTTACATGACACAAAATCTTCTACCCATTCTAGAAAACTACACCCTTAGCCCGGCCCAACGAGAGGCGGCCCGCATTAGCACCATCCACGGCATATG
>JAHDEN010000209.1 GCA_020628815.1 Chloroflexota bacterium
AAATACATCAGTCACAGCGACACCCGCCCCCACGGCCGGTTTGTCAACCGTAACGCCACGCTGGGTCACGGCCGACCACGACAAATCTCCGGCCGGTTTGACCCCACCTTTGACGATAAACTCAACGTAGCGCAAAGGGGCATCCCCGATATTGAAAATTTCGTGGGTGATGCCGGGTGTCATAAATACCGAAATATCCTGCCGGATTTCATAGACATCGCCCTGAGGAAACTGCTCATAGATACTAATGACGCCACGGCCGTCTAAAAAGTAGTAAAGCCGCTCCTCGTCATATTCAGCATGGGGTGTTTTTTCGCCAGGATGCAGGGTGGTCACAGCAACGGCCGTTCGTTTTGATCCAGAATCGTCAAAATCTAGTAGCAGGTTCCGGTTGTTTAAGTTTTTGGTCATGGGGGTGCCTCATCTTGTTTGATCTTTGATCAATTGTCCGAGACATAACAGGTTAGTGCCAGCTCTAACTTCTCATCCTACTGCTGTGAATTGAGGAAGTCAGTGACAGAATCGAAAAGAGCGATTGATTCAAGGTTTATTTTTGCAGAATCAAAATCGGCCGGAGATTCGGCCGCAACTTCCCCCTGCCAATACCCGTCGCAAAAATAGCGTGGTGAATAGAGTGCTTCCTTATCTAGATCACCCCAATACGTACCAAACAAAACGTGCATCTTGTCATTCTCGGTCAGCGATTCAACCGGTTTGACTTTGTACATAGAAAAGCGATTAATCAACACATCAATATCCGGTGCATCAAACTGACGATCCCCCACAATAATGTCAGAGAAATGGCCCAAGTTTAAGATTGTATGATTGGCGTTCCGCTCGTCTACGTGCCAAAACTGGCTGATGTTTAAGGTGATCATGTCATCTTGGTTAAGTGCCACAATCTCGCCCAAAATAATATCAAGCGGCCGGAAGTATTTGCGGTAAGACTCGTAGGCTTTTAAAAAGTCACTGAACTGAAATAGGCGAGTTAAGGCTGTCTCTTTGTTCACAACCAGCGAAACCAGTGTGCCATCTTCTCCCCAGTCCTCAAACTCAAGGTCCGAAGGAGAAAATATGGGGAGCCAGTTAACAGGAATCAGGTTATTCGCTTCGATTTCTGTACGCCAGCCGATATGAAGATTGGTTCTATGTCCCATGTTTTTTATGATTACGTAGTGAGTGTGATACTTGTGAATGGGCCAAAGCCACTTTTTATTTAAGTAAGTTATTGGTTTTGGCCCGAATAGCCTCGCTCCCTTTTCTCTTCGGTTTAATTGTCTCTCTATCGGCCGAAAAAAGCCACCCCATTCGTGGAAAATTAACTCGGTTTTGTCAGTGCGTACACGGCCGTTCGTGCGCGCCATCTGGCCCAGCGATCTATTTTTTGATTCCCTTCCAGATAGACCCGGTCGTCAATTTCTACCTCAATCCATTGGGTCAAGTCTTCAAAATCTGACAGAGTAAACAACTGCCAACGCTTCCCGCCATCCCACTTTTGTTCAAAGTCAGGGAACTGCGGCACACGGCCGGTGAGCACAAACTCAATCCGACAGCGCCAATACCCCCAATTAGGGATACTCACAATCGCCCGTTTGCCCACACGCAGCATCTCGTTAATCATAAAAGATGGGTTGTTCAAAAACGGAAGTGTTTGGCTCAAAATCACCACATCCATGCTGTTGTCTGGGTAATCGGCCAACCCCTCTTCGATATTGCCTTGCCGCACGCTCAGCCCACGGCGAACACAGGCCAAAACCCCTTCTTCGCTTAACTCAATTCCGCTACCGCGCGCCTGTTTATTCTCAATCAGGTAGGCCAGTAGCTCCCCATCATCACACCCCAAGTCAAGGATACGGGCGTCTGTAGGGATCAGTTGTGCGATAGTCAGTAAGTCGGGTCTTAAAATCATTTGGTTCCCGCCAATATTTCTTTTTCTAAGCGGCCTAAAAAGCTTTGCAACAGGCCGGTCATCGTCTCGACCTCGAGCAAAAAGGCATCGTGCCCCCACTGGCTTTCAATGTCAAGATAAGTCACATCGGCACCCACGGCCGTGAGCGCCCGCACCAACTCTTTGCTGTGATAGCTCGGGTACAACCAGTCGCTTGTAAAGCTGACAACCAAATAACGCAGCCCTGTCGATTGCGCAAAAGAAGCTGCCAATGTGCCCGATGGCTGAGTCAGGTCGAAATAGTCCATCGCTTTGGTGATATACAAATAGGAGTTCGCATCAAACCGCTGGGTAAACTTGCTGCCGTTGTAGCGCAGGTAGCTCTCGACCTCAAATTCAGTCTCAAATTCATAGCCATACTTTTCAAGGTTGTGCAGGCGTCGGCCGAATTTTTGATGCATCGATTCTTCACTCAAATAGGTGATATGCCCAACCATTCGGGCCACAGCCAAACCGGCATCAGGTCCAGTACCAGATTCATGATAATCCCCTTTGTTCCAAGCGGGGTCTGCATAAATCGCCTGGCGGCCGACCTCGCCAAAAGCGATCTCCATCGGGCTGTGTTGGGACGTAGTTGCGATCGGGATCGCGGCATGGATGCGTTCAGCATGATGAGCCGCCCACTCCAACACCTGCATCCCACCCATCGATCCACCAGCCACACAGACCAATTTGTCTATGCCCAAATGATCAATCAGCTTCACCTGCGCCCGCACCATGTCACCAATTGTGATAACCGGGAAATTTAACCCATATGCCTTACCGGTTTCAGGGTTAATTTCAGTCGGGCCACTAGACCCATAACAGCCCCCGATTACATTGGAGCAAATGACAAAGAATTTGTCTGTATCAAACGCTTTTCCGGGGCCGATGCAGTCGTCCCACCAGCCAGGGGTTTTATCATCCTCAGAATGATAACCGGCCGCATGTGCGCTCCCGGTTAGCGCGTGACAAATCAGGATCGCATTATTTTTGTCAGCGTTCAGCTCTCCCCAAGTCTCATAGGCAAGGTTCACAGGGGAAAGGGTCAATCCACTCTCCAGCACAAGCGGGTCGTTCTCGGCAAAGGTGAAGGTTTGAATAGGAACAATCATTGGAGTGACGATTTACGATTTTAGATTTACGATTGGAGGCTCGCCACTGCAAACCCCAATCGTAAATCGTCAATCTGCAATCGAAAATCAGCTACGCAGTGAGCGCTTGATCCAAGTCCCACAAAATATCATCCGCATCTTCGATACCGATGCTGAGGCGGACAAAGTCAGGGGTAACACCCGCGTTAATCAACTCCTCTTCTGAGAGCTGACTGTGCGTGGTGCTGGCCGGATGGATGGCCAAAGATTTAGCATCACCCACGTTGGCCACATGGCTGAACAGTTCAAGATTGTTGATAAAGTCTTCGCCAGCTTGTCGGCCGCCTTTCACACCGAAGCCCATAATCGCCCCTGGCCCTTTTGGCAGGTACTTTTTCGCTTCTTCATGGTCTTTATGGCTCGTCAAACCTGGGTAAGAAACCCAATCCACTTTGTCGTGAGCCTCTAAGAACTCAGCCACTTTTTGCGCATTAGCCACATGGCGATCCATGCGCAAGCTGAGGGTTTCTAAACCGATCAATGTTGCCCATGTGTTAAACGGAGACTGGCTTGCACCTAAGTCACGCAGGGTTTGCACCCGTGCTTTTAAGATAAACGCAGCTGCGCCCAGGTCAACATATTTGATCCCTTTATAAGCTGGGTCAGGGTTAGTGAAGTTTGGGAACCGGCCGCTGGCCCAGTCAAAATTACCCCCATCCACCAAAATACCGCCAATCGAGTTGCCATGCCCACCGATAAATTTGGTGGTGCTGTGGCTAATAATATTGGCGCCATGCTCAAACGGCCGGCACAAATACGGGCTGGCAAACGTGTTGTCGATCATCAACGGAATATTGTGAGCTTTCGCAATGTCAGCCACTTCTTCAAAGCGGAACACCGAAATGTCTGGGTTCCCCAGAGTTTCGCCATAAATCAATTTGGTGTTGGGCTGGATAGCGGCCGCAAACGCTTCAGGGTCAGACGGATCAACAAACGTTGTATTAATGCCCAGCCGAGGGAACATGTAGTTGAACTGGCTAAAGCTACCGCCATACAACCGGCTGCTGGCAACAATATGGTCACCTTGCTCTAGCAACGACAAAAATGCCAACGATTGAGCACCATGCCCACTAGCGGCCGCCAGTGCACCAACTCCACCTTCTAAGTTTGCAACCCGTTGCTCCAACACATCGTTGGTGGGGTTCATGATACGGGTGTAAATGTTGCCTAGCTCTTGCAGCGAGAACAGGTTCGCCGCATGTTCCGTATCGTTAAATTGGAAACTGGTGGTCTGATAAATCGGCACAGCACGGCTGCCTGTGTCAATGTCTGGTGTATGGCCAGAATGTAGCTGGCGGGTGCTAAACCCTAAATCACGATCAATATTTTCGATTCCCATGTTGGGTACTCCTTTTTTTAATAGCCATTCCTATTTTCAAACAATAAAAAACCCCCTGGATAATGGGTTATCCAGGGGGTTTGAGTTTTGGTTGATGGCTCGGCAAGTGCTGAGCGGACAGTTGGGGCCTGCTGCTTTCATCTTCCAGACTACTCTGACGGATTTAGCACCATTTCTCGAAAAGGCTTCGAGCGGTTGCTGAGGTTTCAAAGGGCCGTTTCCCTCCACCTCTCTGGATAAAAGTGAATGACTATTGATATAAAAATTAACTCAATAGCATTGGGCTATTTAATTTTTGAAGTCGGAATATTAGTATCTGATCCATGAGTTGTCAAGACTCTTGCTAGAAAAGTATTAGCGCGCAAATCATCAACAGCTTGCAACAAATCGGCCGATAACCCCCTCTGGGACCATTTAACCAGCAAAACCAACAATTTTTCTCGGAAAAATAACCCTCTAAATCTTACGAATTTCGAACAGCCACGTATAATCAAATCATACGATTGCGTCTTTAAGGTAAGTCAGACAAGGGAAGCCACCGAAATTTTTTAGCACAAACAGATATCTCGAACTCTTTGTTTCAGCCGTTTTCAAGAAACACAATCCAACACGATCTAAATTCTGAAAGCGTGAAACCAAATTATGACAAAACAACTCAATCCAACTACAAAACCGGCCGGACCAATTGTGGGAGAGACAGCACCTAATTTCAACTTAAAGACGATTCAGGGCAAATCGATTCAGCTGTCCGATTATGTGGGTGAAAAGCAAGTCCTTCTTTGGTTTTCGCGCGGCTTTACCTGCCCCTACTGCCGTGGCTATATGGATATGGTGATTGGCGGATACGATAAGTTTAAGCGGGAGAATATTGAGGTTGTTCAAATCTCTCCCAATCTGCTGCAGAGCGCAACTAAATTTTTTGGGGACCATGTGCCACCTTATCCTATGGTTTTTGACCCGGACAAACGGCTTTTTGCCAACTATGGTATCGGCCGAAAAGGGCCACTGGCCGCAACCGGGTTGATGGCCAAATCGATGACAGAGGCGGGCAAGCGTCGCGAGTTTGGTAAAACAGTTCATGCAACCGCCATTGATATGGTTGACACACGGTTTTTGCAACGACTACACCACCATGCCCTGACGGCAACCAATCAGGCCATTGTGGCGGTTGGCATAGACGGCCGGATAAAACACCGTCACGAAGTGGCTCCGCTTGAAGAATTACCGGCCGCACCCACCATGATCAAGTTTCTACAAACCCAGTCAGTATAAAGGATATGATGCCAACTCAAACCCGACTTCCCCTCACCGATCGACTGGCAAACGTCAGCGAAATCCTCATCTCATTTGCCTCTTCCCCCGTGCTGAGTCACTACTATCAGGTGTTAGCCGACTTTACCCGTTTTACCATTCACTACGACTTTTTAGGCATCGCTCTGGTTGACCCTACCGAATCTGCCTACATTATCCACTCACTCGATGCGAAAATTGAAGAGATCGAGGAGCTAATTGAATTTGAGTCGATCAACAAGGGAATCATCGGTGATGTGATTCAAACCGGCAAAGTGGCTCGATTACAGGATGCCTTGTCAAACCGGCCAGACTCTGCGTTTCAGTTTTTAAGCGCTAATTATAGTTTGTCTAATCAACTATTTATTCCGCTGGTGCAAGTTGAGCAAACCATCGGGGCTCTCATTTTTGCGGCCGGTGATGAGTTGATCTACAACGAAGATGATGAACGTGTGGGGGTCCTATTGGCGGCCGGATTAGCCGCAAATTTTGAAATGGCACGCCTTTATCAAGGGATGGCAGACGAGCAGGCGATGTTTCATTCGATGCTGCAAAGCGCAAATGACGGCTTTGTCTTGGTCGATCCCAATTTGATTGTGCAATACAGCAACCCGGCTTTTCACAACATGTTTGGCATCGAAAAAGCTGTAAAGAGCGAGTTCCTGTCAGATTTGTTTTTTGAGCACCCGTTCATCAAGCTGTTTCAGGATGATGAGGTTGACCAGCTTGAATTAGAGCTAGAAGACGGCCGGATAGTGCAGGCGGTTCGCCACACAATTATTTCAGGATATGGGGATCATTTAGGATGGGCAGCCGCACTACACGACATTACACTGTTAAGAGAGCTGGTCAGCATGAAGACGGATTTCGTAAACACCGTATCTCATGATCTAAAAAACCCGCTTGCGTCGATACGGATGGCGGCCGACATGATTCCTATTGTTGGTGAAACCAATCAAGCACAAAAAGACATGCAGGATCGGATTGTACGGGCCAGCGTTTTTATGAAAGAGCTGGTTACGGAGCTGCTTGATATCGGCCAACTCGAATCGAACTTGGGGCTTAAGGTGCAAGAACTGGACTTAACCCAGCAGCTTGAAGATGTGATTTTTGCACAAAAAACCCCGGCCGAAAGTAAAAATATCACTCTAATTTCAGAATTTGAACCCAACACACTCATCCACGGAGATCCCGGCCGACTGCGACAGCTGTTCCTCAATTTGGTGGGCAACGCCGTTAAATATACCCCCGAAAACGGGGAAGTGAGTGTCCAGTTAGCCCGGTTGAACAATAATCAAATTCAGGTTGAAATCAAAGACACTGGGCTAGGCATTCCGGCCGATGATTTGCCCCACATTTTTGACAAATTTTATCGGGTCCGTACCGAAGATCGTGCCAACATTAAAGGGACCGGATTGGGATTAGCCATCACTAAAAGCATTGTTGAAGCCCATGCAGGGGAAATTACGGTTGAAAGCGAGGTCAATCGTGGAACCACGTTTAGAATTGTGTTGCCCGTTAACCAACCAGAGAATTAAATAACTCACCTTACGCGCTTTCCTGACAAAGACCAGTCAGGTTTTTGCGAGTATCTGATCTAAAAACCAGATTGAAACGGAAACCTGACTGGTCTGTATCGCATAACATCAGTAAATAACTCGTGTGTCTAAGATTGATCGATGACCCTATTTTCAACATGAGTTGAAAGCACAATCGATGTTTGGGTGGGGCCAAAGTGAGAGAGCTTTTTAATAAAATCTTCTAGATCAAGAATCGAGCCGATCGCGATTTTTAAAACAAACGATGCCTGCCCGGTGATGTAGTGGGCCTCTAAAACTTCAGGGGTTTTTTTAACAAACTTTTGCAGCGGATCGTTGCTTTCCGGCCGGGTATTGACGTTCACAAAGGCGACAATTGTTTTCCCCAGCTTTTCTAAATTTAAACGAGCCGAATATCCTTCGATAATGCCAGAGTCTTCTAATTTGCGTACCCGTTCGCTCACGGCCGGGGTCGACAGCCCGATTTGCTCACCCAATTCACGGTAAGAAATACGTCCATTTATCTGGAGCGCTTTTAATATTTTCCAGTCTGTCTCATCCACTTTCTTCTCATTTAAAGCCATTTAACTAAATCTCCTAACATATTAAGCCGCATACAACATTTACTTAATGATTTATATGTTTTTTGGCAAATGTGTCAACTATATTTATGCACATGCATTTAAAGATGAGCCGGTGTAGCCATTACACCCGTTGACTATGCAGTTTGTCGGGGTATTCCCCACAACCCTTCCCAACCTCACAATAAAAAATTTTAGGAGATTCCAAATGATTATCGGTGTACCCAAGGAAATCAAAGCTTTAGAAAATCGAGTAGGCTGTACCCCGGCCGGAGTAGCAGAATTTGTACGTCACGGACATACCGTGCGCGTTGAAAGCGGAGCTGGCAACGGCAGCGGTTTTAGCGACGAAGAGTATGTAGCTGCAGGTGCAGAAATGACCGGTGACGTAGCCAAAGTCTGGGCTTCTAACATGGTCTATAAAGTAAAAGAGCCATTGGCTGAAGAGTATGGTTATTTCCGCGATGACCTATTGCTGTTCACCTATTTGCACTTGGCGGCCGAAGCGCCGTTGACCGAAGCACTGATCAACGCTGGCACAACCAGCATCGCTTATGAAACGGTTCAAGTCGGCCGTTCATTGCCCCTGCTAACCCCCATGAGCGAAGTTGCCGGCCGCATGTCGGTTGAATTAGGCGCTCACTATCTTAAAAAAGCATACGGTGGCAAAGGGATTTTGCTGGGTGGTGTACCAGGCGTACGCCCTGGAACAGTAGCCATTATCGGTGGTGGTGTGTCTGGTGTAAATGCGGCAAAAATGGCTTTAGGCCTGGGCGCACGCGTCATGATCTTAGACATCAATGCAGACCGGCTAAAATATTTGGATGATATTTTTGGTGCTCGCATCGAAACGGTTATGTCAAACAGCGGCAACATCGCAGAAGCGGTTGCAGAAGCTGACCTATTGGTTGGTGCGGTTTTGATCCCAGGTGCATCTGCACCAAAAATTGTGACCGAAGAGATGGTAAAAAGCATGTCGGCCGGATCTGTGATTGTTGACATCGCAATCGATCAAGGTGGCTGTATCGAAACCGTTGACCGGGTTACCTATCATGATGAACCGATCTATATTAAACACGATGTTGTTCACTACTCAGTTGGCAATATGCCTGGTGCAGTTCCCCGCACGTCTACCTTAGCTTTGACCAATGTTACACTGCCTTATGCGGTTAAGTTGGCCAATATGGGTGCAGCAGAAGCGATGAAAGCGGACAACTCGCTAAAAGTGGGTCTTAACACAATGAACGGCAAAGTAACTCACGAAGGTGTGGCTTCCTCATTAGGCTACGACTTTGTTTCGCCTGATTCATTGCTAGGCTAATCGCGGCAAGCGAACAAAAACAAACTCAGCAAGCTTCGGAAGTTTTGTTTCATTTATCAGATTAATTTTGATAGGTGAATAAGTTTCCGAAGTTTTTTGTTTTAGGGTGAAAAATAAAAATCCCCTATCTGGAGAATAAACCTTCAAATGGGGGATTTTATGGGAGTGTATGGGCGCACAGTCTTCACTTCGAAAAGATTAACTGTGGAAAAATTAGTAAGAAATAGATTTTTTACTAATCGATTGATAGTTTAGTACATTTTCACAATTAATCAATAGCTTCTTCGTACAATGTAACCGAGCATTCACACAACATCGATTCCAATTTTTTGTATTCTCTTCAGCTTGGCGAACCATCTAAATCAGCGGGTTCTAAATGCCCAATTATGGGCAACCCCATTTACTTCAAGGTTAACGTTAT
Organism: Chloroflexota bacterium; assembly: GCA_020628815.1. GTDB lineage: Bacteria > Chloroflexota > Anaerolineae > Promineifilales > Promineifilaceae > WTJY01. Next base: position 9,572 of record JAHDEN010000209.1, read on the forward strand.
AGATCGCACCGGCCTGCAATGGGCTTCTGGGGATGAGGACGACCGCATCGAGTGAGTTTAGGATTCTCCGGCCGGTGGTCTGCTCTTGATTATCTGGCTGATTAAAGTTCGTTTCGCTAAGCATGCACACTTCAATCGCAGCGCCATTTTGCGTAACCCCATAATTGCCAACATTTGGCACCTGATCACCGGTGCCGATCATCAGCACAATCGGAGCCCCTACCGGCCGACTCCAACCACAATGCCCCATCGCATCGGGCCATTCGCGCAAAGTCTGTGACAAGACTTGGGTTGTTTTGCCATCACCCGGATACATGACAGGATAAACCTCTTTATCAGCACCATGGGTATTTCGTGGCCCGAGATTCAGAATCCCGCTCATTTTTGTGCCCGGATCCCCAGCATCAACAAAATTTCCGTACCCCATTTTGTCTAATCGGGGGTTTAGCATGGGAACCAAATGAAACGGCCCCGATGCCCAATACTCAATCGACTCAGAAAAACCAGCGGCCGTGTTTGACGTTGCAAAAATTAGTCCGTTTTGGGCGGCTTGATCCCCC
>JAHDEN010000210.1 GCA_020628815.1 Chloroflexota bacterium
CAGTTGACTTTTAATCAATTGGTCGTAGGTTCGAATCCTACACGGCTCACCAAACGCCGCTTCTTTTTTAAGGAGCGGCGTTTTTGTTTTGGTTAAAAAACGGGTTGGAAAGCAGAACTGTAAGCCAGCTTACAATTGTTAAAACGATCGGTGCTAGTATTTCGGTACTGACGAATTGATTCCCCTCATTACCCGCGAGGTTGAGATAAAAAATCAGTTTTCAGTACAAAGTAAATGACCATAAAAGGCAGTTGCTTTATTGTTTTATATTTTGTAATTCTGTGTTCGATTAGGAAGTTGTTTATGAATGTACACTATAACTTTTTAGTTTCCCTCGGTCTGATTTTCTCTACTTTCTTGTGGTTTCTGTTTCCACTGACCTTTAATGCGGTATCGCCGATTCAGCAATTGCATTTGATTGCGACATTTATGCTGGCGATTATGTGGCTTATGTCATTTTCTGGTGAAGTCGCCCTTTTGGAAGATAACGGTACCCCATCTCAAAAAGGAAATCGCATTGTACAAAGCAAAATATTTATTATCTCTGTCATGGTTACAGGGGCAATTATTTATTTGATCAACTAAGTGCAGACAAACTAGCTGTGGAGCTTTCAGGTAGCCTTGCCCGTGTACATCGAGTGTGTGAAAAGCTATAAATTTTTTATCTAAAGAGCCTTTGGGAGACTGCATAATAGATGAATCGTATGGGGCGGCCGACTAAAACAAGGCTAATTAATCCTCACTGCCATATAATCTAGGAATGGCATCATCTCCTCCTCAAAAACGTTTTGAAGCACTACAAATTCGAGACTTTCGATTGTTTTGGCTTGGCCAAGGGGTCTCATCGATTGGGACCGAAATGCAAAAGGTCGCAATTGATTGGAACATTTTTCAGCTTCTGCGTGGGAATGTCTACGAGCTTAGTCTTTTTGGATTTGACTTTAATCTTGATGCCGGTGCGCTAGGCTTAGGCGCAATGGGGTTGGTGCGTGTGGTCCCCATCATGCTATTTGCGCTAATTGGGGGGATTTTAGCAGACACGATTGAGCGACGAAAATTACTGATTTGGTCTGAGGGTCTTTCGGCCCTGTTTGCCGCATCCCTAGCGATTTTAGTCTTCAGCGGCTATGAAACGGTGGGATTGCTCTACACGATCTCCGCCCTGTTAGCGGCCAGCACAAGCGTTTCTACCCCGACGAGGCAAGCCCTAGTCCCTAATTTAGTTCCCCGTAAGCTGATGACCAATGCGGTCAGCTTAAACTCACTGTTGTTTCAAGTCGGCTCTATTACAGGTCCGGCCGTGGCAGGATTGCTTATCGCCTTTGCAAGTAACAGCAGCATTGTCTACTTCGTAAATGCCTTTTCATTTTTTGCCGCGATCCTATCTTTGATCTTCATGCGGCATCGAACCAAAGCTGCCACGAGCGAACCGGTTAGCTTCGAGATGGTAAAAGAAGGGCTACGCTTCACCTACAATGAAAAAGTTCTATGGGGCTCGATGTTGCTCGACTTCTTTGCGACCTTGTTTGGCTCCGCCCGCACGATGTTGCCGATTATTGCAGTTGAAGTGTTAGGCTTCGACGCAGGTGGCTTCGGGATTTTAGCAACCGCCCAGCCGTTAGGGGCATTTTTAACCGGGGTTGTGATGGCGTGGATCCGTGACTTAAAGAACCAAGGAAAAGTCATGCTAGCGGGGGTAGCGATTTACGGTCTTGCAACGGCGTTCTTTGGCATATCGGGGATTTTTGCACTCTCATACTTTTTGTTTGCCCTAACGGGTGTGGGGGATACGGTGAGCATGGTGGTTCGCCAGACGATGCGCCAAGTTGTGACGCCCGATCATCTGCGCGGCCGAGCCACGAGCATTAGTATGATCTTTTTTATGGGGGGACCACAGCTTGGGGAGGCTGAAGCAGGATTGGTTGCGGCTCTGTTTGGGGCTCCTTTCGCTATTTTCAGCGGTGGGTTGGCGGTTGTTGGCTTGACCGCTTGGACCGCTTGGCGCTTCCCCCGACTACGCAATTATGAGCCAGAACACTACGCCAACATAAAATAGCTTGCTGCACAGGGTGAAAATCGTTTTCACGCCCCTTTAACTCAAAAAAAACTTAAAACCATACCGGAGTACTATGGGTACTAAATGCGCCATGACCAAGGTCCTACCGGTGGGGTCATGGTTGTAAGGTCCTAGGAAAGAGAGTAAAGCAAAACTACATTTAATTGTTATTTATTTTACTTTTTATCGTTTTTCCAGTTAGGTCCGATAAGGGCTGATGATGTTTTCAGCCGGGTAGAAGCAATCGTTTCTATGTCACTTCGTTCCTATGAGAGGCCATATGTTTAAGGGTATCCTGTCTAATACAACCCGATTTATTTTATTTTTTTCTGTTCTGTGTGTGTCTTTGTTGACTCTTTCAGTCAACCATGTCGAAGCTAGTCAGCCACAAAATGCAGGGCTGAACTACCAAGTCTGTCAAAATTTCGACATTGTTTATGTTCTCGACTTATCTGGCAGCATGAGTTGGGGATATGCAGGTAGCGGATCTCGTTTGGATGCCGCCAAGGATGCCATTGTTGCGATGAACAATGTGCTTGAAGAGGATGGAACCGGTGTTGAAGCAGCTTTGCTCACATGGCAAGGTTTAAGTGCAAACCTAACGGTTGATTTCACCAATGACTTCGATTCGATTAGTGCCGCTTTGGCTCCGCTAAATGCGGGCGGAGGAACACCAACGGCTCAGGCGCTCTACTCTGCACAGCAGGTGTTGCAAGACAATATCGAACCTGGCCGTGTTCCCATCGTTCTGTTTATCACCGATGGAATCCCAACTTACGACTTAGATGGGAATGGATATTGGGACTACTATGTAAATGACGTGCCCATTATCAATCCAAACGGTGGGTATCACTCATCAAACTGGGTCCGTAATCAGGGTGCTTATTACAGCTGGTACGGCCGGAATGCTGGCTATCCATTGGCAGATGCGATGGAAGCGGTAGACAGCTTGTCTGCCAACGTGCCTGATTCAATCATCCATTCAATTTCGATTTTGGGCACCGATTTTCGCCAAGACTTGCTTTACTATGCGGCAGACCAAGGTGGCGGAGAATATTTTGGTGCATCAAATGCGAGTCAACTTGCAGCGGCAATTCAACAATCTGTGTATCTTGTTGATTGCCCTTCTTCATTGCAGATTTCTGTAGACAAAACTTCAACATTTAACCTCGGTGGGGCGGCTTTAAACGTTGATCAAAACTTAACCGTAACAGGTGAAAACGAAAACGTTAGTAGTGCAACTGTGCAAATTGCGGATCAATTTGATGCAGCGCATGACGCTCTGTTTCTAGGTGGCACACCGGCCGATTCTGGTGTGTACAACGGGCTAACCTGGTGGTACGAAAGCGCAACCGGAACCCTTGAGATTATCGGGGTAGATACACCCGAGCAATACCAGCAGGTGTTGCGTGATGTGCGCTATATCAATAGCGCCATGAGTGCGGCCGAGACAAATATGAACCAACGGCGGGTTAACTTTACCCTCCATAGTGCTTCGCTCAACGTCTATGACCCCGGCACTTTATCTGACGATGCATACATCAATTTGGCTTATTTAACCGGAACCGATTACGGCGATGCGTTATCTAGCTATGGATCGGCCGGTCAAAACGCTGACATGTTTTTACGCATGGGCGGAACGGTTGATGTTGAAGCTGGCCCTCAATACTCTGTTTTTGCAGATGGAGACGATTTGAACGGCTCTGACGATGAGGACGGCATCAATTTTGTAGATGGGACCACGTTTTATCGTGGAAACATCGGTACGGTTGAAGTGTCGGTAAACAATCGTCGCCAAGATGGGGCGATTGTAGAAGGCTGGATCGACTTTAACTTTGACGGCCAGTTTGACGAAAACACTGAAAAACTAGCGGGATTCGGCCTGACCTTTAACCAGCAGGCAACTGCTCAAAGCCAAACAGATTCATTTGTTATCCCCGGAGATGCTGTATGTGGAGACACCGTTGCTCGGTTCCGCTTAACGACAGACCCGGCCGGTGCTAGCGCAGCAAGCAATGGAATCGGAGAGACTGAAGATTATCCGGTCACCATTAGCTGTGACGTTGTAGAGCTACCCGATGATTTCGACTTTGGTGATGCCCCCAGCACATACGGGGATGCGATGCACCGTATCTTGCCAGGGATGGGATTAGGCCCGACTGTAGATAGTGAGCCTTTGGCCCTAAGCTCTGCCAATGCAACCGGTGACGACATTACTGAAAGTGATGACGAAGACGGTGTTATTTTCCCAGATGGAGCAATCGGTTATTTGGATCAGACGGTAAACATGCAGATTTTAGCCCGAAATACGGTCCATCTGGATGCGTGGGTAAGCGCTTGGGCAGACTGGAATCAGGACGGTGTTTTTGATAGCGAGTCTGAGTCATTGTTTGCAGATGTCTTGGTGCCATTCTCAGCCACCGAGCAGTCGTTTAACAAGCCAATCATCGTGCCAACCAACGCGGCATGTGATGAGACGATTATCCGGGTGCGGATTGCGACAGATCCGGTTGGTCCAGCTGACGTCGCCAATACGGGTGAGGCTGAAGATATTGAATTCTTCGTTGATTGCTCGGTTGAACAAGGGGTACGAGTGACCCCATCCTTACCAAGCGTGCAGCTTGAAGAGACGCTTGAACTGCTGATTGAAGCGGATAATACCGGTCCAAACAGTGCACCTAACTCAACGGTTGTGGTTACGTTACCGGCCGGTTTAGATCTGAAATCATTGACATCACATGGCGCCTGGGCCTGTACAGTTTCAGCCAGCGAAACTGAAGTGACCTGTACGCTGCCGATGATGCCAATTACCAGCCATATTCCGGTAGCAACCATTTCAGTACGCGTTCCAGGCATCTATCAGCCAGATGATGTGTCTGGCCAAGCCACAATCAGCTCAACGTTCCCAGAGAAAGTTGGCGAAGAGGCGGACAATACAGCACCTTACTTTGTGCCAGTAGACAAAGAATGGTCTGGAGAAGGCGCACCTGTGGCTGATATGGTTCCGTTTACACATGTGATTTTTGATGATGCGCTTGAATTTACCGAGGCAAATGAATCAGACTTCGATGCGAGTGAGTTGATTAATAACCCATTCCAAGTGCCTGTTGTGGTATTGCCCGGACTTGACTTACCGACTCCGCCTCAGCTGATCGCGACCTATTGCGCAACACATAGTACGGCTGACTGTACAACACCTGACGCCATTTTGACCGGTACCGTTCGGTTGAATAACTATGTCGTTGATACCTTCATCATTCAAGAGATTGATACAGATACAGGGTGGCCGCTTGATGCGGCCGGTGAAGCGAATTTGGTTTCGGCTCCGGTAACGGTTAATTATGGTGCAGCTGGGGACGGCCGTTATCTTGAGCCTAGTTTAGACAGCTGTTTGAACTGGATCGGTCAAATGGCTGGTGGTAACTGTATGACTCGGTATGACACCTTCATGACCTTTACAGATAACGCTCAGTATGTGTGGAGCAGTGATGAATATGTTGAGTTGATTTTGAAATCAAATGGTGGAAGCCCGATCAACTGTAGCGGCGCAGCCGGTGCATGTATCACAATTGATCAAGCACGGCCGGGATTGTATCGCTTAAGCGGCACAATTTACGGAGAAGTCATTTTTAATGACCCACTGTACTCGCGCTTAGGCGATGACCCTGTGACAGTTGCGTTTGAATATCCATTCAACATCTACTTGCGCTCGCTAGGCAAATTTACCGAAGCGGACCAAAATGATTAAGTGAAACTGGTTCCCGCGGTGTTACATCCGCATTAGGAACGCGCACAGAATCGATGTTTTGAACTGCTGCGCGTTTCTAGTCAACTGAACAGTTATTTACTGTTCAGCCCTTATCTTGAGCTGTGGACGAAAGTCCACAGCTTTTTTTGTTATATGGGGGGGCTGTAGTAGGTCAGCGGCCGAAGCGGATACGGCTAAAATTTTTCGTTAGGGTTGATGTAGTAGGTCATGTGCTGAAGTTGGACAACCGGGTCGCTGTAGCCAACATTGACATGATCAGGCACAACCAAGTTAATAGGCGCGTAATTTAGAATCCCTTCTACCCCGGCGTCAACCAAGCGGTCGGTTACAGATTGGGCATGAATGGCTGGAACTGCAAGCAGAGCGATTTTGATCGTCTCTAGCTCAATCGTTTTTTCTAGCTCGTTCATCGACTGAATCGGGATGTCGTTAATCACTTTCCCAATTTGGGTGGGATCAGTATCAAATATCCAGCGGATTTGGAACCCACGCTCTTCAAAGCCGTTGTAGCTGGCTAAAGCGTGACCCAAAAAACCAGCGCCGATCACGGCAACGGGCCAAATCTTATCTAGCTTTAAAATGAGCCGAAGCTCTTTGACGAGGTGTTGCACATGGTAACCGGTTCCCTGTTTGCCAAATTCCCCAAAGTGAGAGAGGTCTTTGCGGATTTGAGCCGAGCTGATCCCCAAACGTCGCCCCAGTTCGCTGGATGAGGTTGTGCGCTTGCCCTGTTGGTGCATGTACGCCAAAGCGCGTAGATAAACCGGCAGTCGGCCGATTACGATATCTGGAATCTGATTTTCTTTATCTGGTGCAATTAAGGCCATTCAAAGTCTCGTGAGGTAAATGTGTTACCTGTGAAATATTTCACCATTCTAACATGGGCAAAAAGGCATCGCAATCATAGATAAGTGACTCTTTATGGGCAGAATGTAGTCACAAGATACAATTTAAGGCTATGGGCAACGAATCAGCACCCGATCTAACTGGATAAAACCTGTTGCATGCAGCTGATGGAACAAGTTGAATAAATGCCTCCCAATAACCTCAATTTTGGTTAAGAACCAAGACGCAAGTTGTCTTCCAAAAGAACGGTGTCATCGGGCCTTTAGGCCTTAGATGACATCGTTCTAGTTGATTTCAAGTTAGATATTTGGGCTCAAATAATTTGTAAAGACTATTTTCAGATGTTCCGAGCTTAAGCAAAAAATCAGGTTAATAGAAAGAATGCTTATGTTTGATTTTGAAGAAAAAACGCTGGCGCAAATCCCCGTGGTGGTGCTAGACACAGAAACAACCGGACTGCATACGGCGCTTGGGCATCGGGTCATTGAGATTGGTGCGGTGCGGTATGAAAATGGGGCGCAAGTGGCCGAGTTCCAAAGCTTACTCAACCCCGGCCGCCCGATTGAAGCTACCGCATCTAAAATAACCGGCCTGTCAGATGACGATGTCATCAATGCCCCGGTTTTTGCAGATGTTGCCCAATCGGTATCAAAGATTTTGGATGGGGCGCTTGTGGTGGCTCATAATGCCCATTTTGACGCTGATTTTATGGGAAACGAATACAACCTGATCAACCAAAAGCTTGAAAACCCGTGGTTATGTACGCTCCGTTTGGCACGGCAGTATTTCTATTTCGGCCGGAACAGTTTGGCCCATATCGCCAGCAAACTTAATATTCCCATGGCGCGAGCCCATCGGGCGTTAAATGATGTAATTGTGACGGCCGAAGTGTTTAAGCGAATGAGCGGGGAGCTGGAAACCAAACACAAGTTCAAAACGGCCGGTGATTTGCTGTATGCGCAAGGGGGTGCGATCTATGCACCAACTCCGGCCGATGAGCTTGACCTACCCCCTCTAATTCTGCAGGCGCTGCAAAATAAGCAAGATTTAAACATTCGCTATATTTCAAAAGTGGGGACTGTAAATTCGCGGCGGGTATCACCCCGGTATGCGACCCAGAACGAAGACACGATTTATTTGATCGCCTACTGCCATCTGCGCCATCAGCAGCGAACTTTTCGGGTTGACCGAATTATGGGTGCTGATTTAGTGAGTTAAGGACCGAAAGCAAAATACATGCCCCATCAGCAAAGTTGAAGGTTGTTTTTAGGTTTAAGGGAACAGGCGTCTAGACTTGATTTCCGCTACAGAATCATCGATATATTTGTAGAGCCGTGCAGGGCGCCCTTCTCCTTCTTTTGTTTTCTCCCCAGTTTCTTCGATAACCCCGGCCGCCAAAATTTTGCGTCTAAAGTTGCGCTTGTCTAAAGGCTCATCCAGCACAATTTCATAGGCCCGTTGTAACTGCGTTAGGGTGAACAAATCAGGTAAAAGCTCAAACCCAACGGACGTATATTCAAGTTTGTAGCGCAAACGTTGCTGAGCATAGTCTACGATTTTGCGATGATCGAATCCTAATTCAGGTAAATTTTTGAGAGAGAACCAGCGGGCCGACCCGTCAGGCTTGGCGCTGTTAATCTGCTCTTCAACTGATTCAAAGGGGACCAGTGCAAAATAAGCCACGGTGATAATACGCATGCGGGGATCACGTTCAATTTCGCCAAACGTATAGAGCTGCTCTGTATAAACGGCCGTAACACCGGTCTCTTCTGCCAATTTGCGGGCCGCAGCTTCTTCTAGTGATTCGCTGTTTTTTACAAAGCCCCCCGGCAGCGCCCATGTCCCCAGAAATGGTTGATTCGGTCGCTTGACCAATAGGGCTTTTAAATCGTTGTTGTAGAGGGCGAAAATAACGACATCTACTGTCAGTCCGGGGCGATTGTCGGCCGATGGGATGAATCCGTTGTTTGCTTGATTGGGCATGAGGAGATTTTAGTCTGTAATGAGAGGAAGTGCCATTTCAAAACCCGCTAAAGCGCATGTCTTTTGTAGAGCTTGAGTGAAAAACTGAAAGGCTTTAAAAGTACACAAATGTTATTTGACCAGAGAAGATTTATGTTTGACAAAATATTGGCATCAATTTTGCTGCCTGATAGAATCATGCTCAATGGCTAAAAGAACTAACGAAGAATGGCTAGAGCTTTTGGGTGGTGAACCAGATGAAGCTGCCTTGCTCGAACTGAGAGATTTGCTTGATCGAGGCTTACGCTACACTCTGTCTAGCCGCACGAACACAAATCTTGATGCGATTGTAGAAGATTTTGTTCAAGAAAGTCTTCTCAAAATTCTGGATAAGTTGCATACGTTCAGGGGTGAAAGTCAATTTACGACTTGGTCACAAAAAATTGCGGTTCGGGTGGCATTAACCGAGCTCAGGCGTCGTCGCTGGCGAGACACATCGCTAGACGAGTTAACCACGTCGAGAGATGGGGAGTCGTTTTTTGAGCCAAAGATTATGTCGGACCCCAACCCATCCCCTGAAAACAGAACAACGCGATCTGGAATGATTGATATGGTCCAGCATTTAATAGTTGAAGAGCTGACCGAGCGACAGAGAAGTGCGATGACAATGGTGATGCTAGAAGGGATGCCCTTAGAACTGGCGGCCGAAAAGTTAGGCACCAATCGGAACGCTTTGTACAAGCTGATTCATGATGCTCGGGTGCGATTAAAGAAAAAACTTGCTGATAAAGGGATGACGCCAGAGGATGTTTTGGCCGTATTTGAATAGGGAGAGATCTGTGTCGTTCATGTGATTCGCTAAAAGGTGCCCCTATTGACACAAGACTAGTACTTTTGCAACACTTCTTAGAAAAGGTGCGTAAGAGAATAATAGTTGGTTGCGTCTTTGGTACATCGCATGAGAGGTAATTCTTAGGTATGTCAACAAACAACAATCGGGTTTGGGGCTTTTTCCAAAAGCTTTTTGGTCAAAATCCACCTCCCGAAAATAAAAAAGAAAAAATCGTAAAAGGATTGGTCAAAGCTCTTGATCTTACAGAAGAACGAGAGTTGGCTTGTGAAGAGGTCTTCGAAGTCATTGATCAATATGCAGAACTCGTTTCCCGGGGAGAACAACCGGATAAGGTGATGCCGTTGGTGCAACACCACATGGTTATATGCGGTCACTGCCGTGAAGAGTTCGAGATGTTACTTGAGGTGATTCAAGTCAATCCGGCCTGATCTTAATACGAAAACCTTTTTGCAAAGGGCTTTTGTTTTTTAAAACAGAAGCCCTTTTTTTTATCCCACATTTATCCCACATTTTTTTGTGGGATAAATGTGGGATAAGTGAACGTCTTAAAGAATAGTGACTATACAGGTGTATGGGGCTGCTCCCCTCCTAT
>JAHDEN010000211.1:0-8112 GCA_020628815.1 Chloroflexota bacterium
GGATCTTCATCTTTCCATATTTAACCGAGGGATATTTGACTCAAGGATTTGCGATTAACGCAGGGATTGGTGATGTGATTACCGGCCTGCTAGCGATCCCAACCGCGTACCTCATCATGCGAGATGGGGCGAAACGGTGGACGTGGCTTTTCTGGTTCTGGACGGCGTTTGGCATTTTGGACCTGATCGTGGCTCCTGCTTCGGCCGGGTACTTTGGCTTTGCGGCCGAGGGGGTGGCTCCCGGTTTTCCGATCACAACGATCCCGCTGTTCTTCGGACCACCTTTCGGCATTTTGATCCACATCATCACTGCGCGTAATTTCAAGTTGCGCACGGCCGGTGAACCTGTGGCGAGCCATCCTACAAAACCGGCCGTTGGAATGTAGAGAATGGGAACCTGTTTACATTAGGTAGTCATTTGGTTCAGTGAACATCGTAGCCCGTATAAACAAGTCTGGCCCTATTACAAAGGGCGAAATGTCCGGCCGCACATTTGCCTATTTGAGACATTGTTCGCCCCGTTTGAGACACCAATTGGCCGGATCCAATCTACACTTTTCAACATAACCTTTGGAAAGGATTTTGGATATGTCACGAGAACTTGTTTTTATTTGCGGTGGTGGAGCATTACTACTTGTACCCAGCATCGGATTAGCCATTTGGAGCGTTATTAACACATGGCGCAGCCACAAAGCTCACGTGCGGCTTGCTGAAGAAGGGGGATATCAGATTTTGCACGATGTTCCCCATGTGATTTCGCGCGTTTATGGGGGAGAGAAAGACGGCCGGCCGTTTGCGTTTCAGGTCTCGCCAAAATTTTCTCGCTCAACGAATTCAGACGGCCGTAGCTCCGTCAGTGTACGGTATCAGCTTCAGCTGATACTGCCCCTCACACACACCAACCTAGCAGGTTTGTCGCTGACCCCGATATCGGGCTTGCGGACTATTCCCAACTGCTTTGAAAAGATTTGGATCGCCAAGCCGGAGTTCAACCAGCTGACTTACCACCAGCAAAAGGCGCTGATGGAGTTTGCAACTGGCAATCCACACCCGGCCGGAAATTACAGCGGATCGGTCCGAATGCGCCCCTTTGTTCGATCAGTTACGCTTTTGGAAAGAGAGGCTGCTGCGCACAACCTCACGGCCGAGATTTTTCCCGACGCCGCCAGCCTTTTAATTTATGAACACCCAAAAGCGGATATACAGTTAGAAGAGTTTGAGTCGCTTGCGGCCGAATTAGCGGCGTTGGCCCAGTCGCTTGAATCAGCCAGAACCAAATGTATGGCCCCCAGAAAAAGAGTCAACGTTGATGCGTTGCTGGTTGCTGCTTAGAGGGTTTGTGACTGATGTGTAGTTAGCCAGCAGCGTTGTAAATGACCGGCATTTGCCCCTGCCACTGCTGCCACAGTGACTCATCGCTGATCAGCTCGGCCATAAAATGGGCCACGTTGATCCGGCTTGTTTTGCCTGCATCAAAAATCGGGTTACGGGTGGGGGATGGATGGGTTGTGTATTGGCTTGGTGCATCTTCATCGGTAAGACCATCCGGCCGGACCGCTACCCACTTCACGTTCTTATTTTCTTGTCCAATGGCGGTGCGCAAATGCTCGGCCGCCTGTTCGTTATCAGGATGGGGGGGGACCAAAACGCGTAGAAGCCCATTCACAAATTTGTTTTTTAACGGGAGCGGCTCGTTCAGATCACCATTTTGATTCCCCGTCGTGTTCATCAGAACAAATTTTGTCGGCTTGCTTGGATTGGTTGCTGAAATAACAGAACAAACGCGCCGCACCGCATCGGTCACAAGTTTGCGCGGGTGCCCCCAAATCCCTTTAAACGATATGTTGTGGCCCAAACATGAAGCAACGGCGTCACATCCATCAACTAGTTTGATGAGTTCCGCGTCGGTCATATCGAGCAGGCTGGCTTCGACAACCGTTATGTTGGGATGGTTTTTGGCGATGACGGGTAAGCGCTCGGCCGACCGGACAATGGTTTTGACATGGTGGCCCCGATCTAAAAGCTGGCTGATGAGTAAACGGCCGGTTGCTCCGGTGCCGCCTAAAACAAGTATGTTCATAATTCCTCCGTTGGTATTCAACACACGGTAGTAGTGTAGGCGTTTGGGGATATCAGAACATCAACCGGCCGTCTCTAATGTCAATCAACCACCTGGTTGATGGTGATTGAAAAAAGCACTTGAAAGACCTTGTTTTTTGCGCTTAGCTGTCGAGATAAGCGACATCATCACCCACCTGCACGCTACCCGCTTGGATCACCTTGGCCGTGATCCCACCGTGGCCGCGCATGGCGTTGTAGCCGCCGGGGCCAAATGCGGCTTCCATTTTGCTGCAGGGGTGGCACAGGCCGGTGTATTCTAAGATGGCGTCACCGATTTGGAACTGTTTCCCCTTTAGAGCCAGCAGGTTGACGCCTGAAACAACAATGTTGCGCCGGGCGGTTTCGGGGTCGATTGGACCCCGGCCGAGCATGCCGCCCACCGCCGCCAAATGTTCTTTTTGGATGAGGGTTACTTGACGCGGGCTGCCCGGACGGCCGCCGTATCGATCCCCCTCTAAACCGTTTTCGACCGTGATTTGTGCCTGTTCAAGAATCGATAAAGGCTCGCCTCGGCCGGGGCGGATGCTGATCCATTCAACCCGGCCGACTTGGGGCAGGGTGTCTAGTAGCTGTTGCATTTGAGTTTTTTTAGTCATGGGTTTGATTCGGTCTGAAAATTTTAGGAGTTTGCTTGTTTCAGAAATTGATTACTCTGGAAAGTAGACGTCATTCCCACGAAGGTGGGAATCCAGTGCCAGACTTAGCGCTGGATACCTGTCCCTGTCTTCACAGGGATGACGCGCAGGTATGACGTTATCGCAAAACGTGCAGTTTATATACTTTACAGAGTATGGATGCTTTCTCGTAACCAATCCTTCCAAGCTTTTAATTTAGGATAGCTTTGCGCTCATCCCCTTTTAAATCACGAAGGGCGTATAGCGTGATCGTGCTCGAAATTTTATCCCGCCGGAGCTGACGCACAACGTCTAAAATGCGCTCTTTATCCGCCTTCATCAAATCTTTTAATGCCCAACCAATCCCCTTTTGCACCAAATCTTCGGTCGCGCCCGCTTCTGAATAGATGAGGTTGTGACACAGTTCAAGAGCCACATCTGTAAATTGGCCCGACTTAGCCACCTTGCGGGTAAAAATCACCACGCTTAAGCGACGCAGCCAGATGTCGGGCTCACCGTTCCAGCGGCGAACCCAATCCAACAGCGGTTCTGGATGTTGGAACAGGATGTCGCGCAAAAAGGTGCCTGCAAACTCATCGACTTTGCTCCAGCCGACTAACGTCCGCATCCAGCCATCTACCCGTTCAAATGTGTCTGGAGCAAAGGTTTTGGCCAACGGCTGCAATATGTACAGCCCCATCGTTTGCTGTTCCCCATAGCCTGATTGGATCAGCCGTTCAGCCAAATCTACCTGTTGGTCGCGCGGGAGCTTGCGTATGGCGGCTTTATGCTCTTTAAAGATCGCTTTGCGCTCCGGCATGCGCACGCCATAGGCTTTGTAGCGTGGGTCTGGTTCGTTGGCGTCGGCCGGATACGGGCTCTGCTCACCGGCCGTTTCAAGGTCATTCACTAGTTGCTGGTAGATCAAGTCTGCATTCATTTCGGTTGATTGTACTTGGCTTGATGCAAAACTAAAAAGCCCCCAAGAGCTTACAAAACTCTTGGGGGCTAGAGACCAGTCAGGTTTCTGTTTCTTTCTGGTTTTTAGAGTAACTACCCATAAAAACCTGACTGGTCTTTGATTAAAAATCGTGTAGGGTGAGTTACTGGTTAATCGTCACACGACACAAAATCGTGTTGTCTGTTTCTAGGTCTGGCCCCCAGATAATATCTGCGCTCGAGTCCCAGCTAATTTCGTCATACCCTTGTTTCGGGTCAACGTCAGCGGCCGAATGTACGGTTGTGGCGGTCCAACTGCTGTCATCAAAGCCGGCCGCTTTCCAGTCATCTGGCTCACCCAAATCAACAAAACCACAGGCGCCGCTACCAGCTACCGGGTTAGATTCAGACTCGCACGATTTATCAAGCGGCGCTTGATGGATGACCGTGCAGGCAAAATCAGAACTGGTGACACCCACAATGTCGCCCGTGCTCAGGTCGGTTAACTGCATGATAAAGCCGCCGTCACCCATTTGCTGGTTATTGGCACCGATGTATTCAAGGCCGGTGTCATTTTCTTTAAAGTCTTTAAGGATAAAGTTGAGTTCAAGTGGGTAGTCTCCACTGAATGTGACTGACTCCGCATTAAATGAGCGTTCGGTTGTAATCGAGACTGAGTCTTCAACAATCAGTTCATCTCCCAAATAAGCGGCAAACCAGTTGTCTGCCCACGCTTCCATTTTAAATTCAGTTGAGCCGCTGGTATCGGCCGTGGTCTCAGATAGATTTTCGCCGACCGGTGCACCACCGCCACATGCGGCTAAAAGGGTGAGCAAGCTGGCCAATCCCATCATCATCAAAATTTGTTTTTTCATTCTGTTTCTCCTAAATAAGTTTCCAATTTGGCTATGCGGTTAATCGTTAACCGCATGAGGCAAGTCTAAGTGAAATTCTCTGGGATCTTTTCAAGATTCGGTTTAGATTTGATATAGGCCGGTTGTTCTGAATCCAGATTTTAGATCAGCTAAATCGCTGTAGCTCTCCCCAAATTATGTCCCAACTTGCTTTGTTCCCTTGGCACACATAAATTTCAGGATTAGGTTTCTCAATCCCATATTTATTTTCGGCCCGGCCGACCAGCCTACAATCTGAAAAGTAGTTCTCCATTTCCTCCAGCTCAAATCCAATCGTTAGCACCCCATCTGGCAAATTTGGGCCGTAGCCACGCAGCCAAAAGCCGTTTACCGGGCTGATGGCTGTAGGCAAGTCGTATTCCGATCCGTAAATGTGGAACGCACTGACAGATCCATAGTGAGAGGTCATGATGGCTAAATTTTGGTGGCTGGCACTTTCCTTCGTGTAGACTTCGGCCGTTGTTTCCACTAACTCTTCCCAGCCGATTTGATCAGTGTAGTTGTCATGAATGTCGTCAGCGATGGTCCATGCGGCCGAGCCTACCGGGGCGATCGGCATAAATAAGAAGGCGCCAATCCCAGCCCCGATTATCAGTAACGCGATGGCGACCCTGCTGATGCGCCTTTGAGCCACTGGGGTTTTGCTCCGCATCCAACCAACCCCAACAACGGCTCCGGCCGCGATGATCATCGGGTACAGCGGTGCCGCATAGTAAAAGCGCCCTCTGGCGATGGCAAAGAGGATCAGGATTGCGAAATACAGATAGACAATCGGCCGGAAGGGTTTCCCTTGCTCGGTAAAGTAAAAGTAGATGCCGGCCAAGAATAAGGGCAACGCCACCGGATTGAGATTCACATAAAACTGTTGGGCAAAATAGCCGTCTGAGCGACCCAAACCTTGGTCCCTGGCGCTGATAAAGCTCAAGAAATCAAGGGTGATAAAGTTGTGCTGAATCTGCCAAATGATGTTGGGCAGAACGATCAGGATCGATAGTCCTACTCCGACCCACAGCCAAACGGATGTTAGATCACGGCGTAGCTTGGGGGTGATTAAGACAACCACAACCAAGCAAACGACCAGAAATGCCATCGTGTATTTGGTTATCATCCCCAGCCCGATAAACGTGCCGATCCCGATCCACCAGCGTGGATTTTCGGTTTTTAACAGGCGGATGAGGCAGTAAAAGATGAGGACCCACCACAAGTAGTCGAAGCTGATGTATTGGAAGAGGGTGGACATGCCGAGTGACATGATGCCGATCCCGGCCGCAACAGACGCAACAACTTGGGCCATCCGGCCGCCGCCGAACTCTTTGGCCATGAGACCGGTAAACACCATGGCGATACACTGCGCTCCGGCCGCAAATGCTTTGATGCCCACCAATGATGGGCCGAACAGCTCAAGCCCGATCCGGCCGAGTAATGGGGTAAGCGGCGGGTAAGCTACATATCCCCAGTCAAGCGCTTGCCCATTGGCTAAAAAGGCTAGTGCATCTTGGTGAAAGCCGTATTGGTTGTTGGCTAACAGGTGGATGACAAAGCGAATGCAAGCCACAAAAATGAGAATTTGGAGATCGGTAAATTTAGCCCATAAGCTGCTTTTGTTTTCCTCAGCCATAGCTCTTCCTCCTTGATCGAAGATCAATCCTTGTTCCCTAACATGTCAGAGTAGGTTTTGTATGCGGTCTGGCTCGTTGTTAGATGTAGAAAAACTATACTTGGTCTTTTCTAGTTTCGCTAACCGGAATATTTTTGGTGGCGAAGGCTTAAAGAT
Organism: Chloroflexota bacterium; assembly: GCA_020628815.1. Taxonomy (GTDB): domain Bacteria; phylum Chloroflexota; class Anaerolineae; order Promineifilales; family Promineifilaceae; genus WTJY01. The sequence continues at coordinate 6,363 of JAHDEN010000211.1, forward strand.
TGACTTTGAGAAAAATATCAACAGCGGCCGGACGATGGCTTAGAAGTGGTGCTGAATGGCAAAGATGGTGGGGTGAAATACCGGGCTGATGAGCTAATCACCGATGAGCTTTATTTTGAAGTTATCGATGTGATGCCAATGCGACGCACAGAGATGTGGGATGATGGGTAGATGGACTTTAAGAGTTGTTTCAAAGTTTAGGCAGGTTAATAGCATAATAGGATGAACCAGAAAATTGATGCAATCTGCCATGTGCTTATCATACTCATCAATTTCTGATGTCGAATACTTAATAGACTAGTTGTGTAATTAGAATTGATCAGTCTGTGAGCAAAAGAAAATATTTTATTATATTGAGGGCTGATTTAATAACGGATAACTTTCTATTTTGAAGAAGAATCAATGGCGTGGTGTGTGCTGACAGACACCACAAGAATGTGAGGCGACTTCTGTGGAAATAAAGGTTTCAAATTGAAGTTGATTTCTAATATGATTTTATGGAAGGATCTACCTGATATGTCTATTATGTTTTGTGCTCAATTTTCTGATGACAGCTTCAAATCTACCCGCTTTTTGCATCTCATCAAGGAATGTGGTTTGGCAAATGGATTGTGATCTTAATTCTAGATAGAAATGTTTCATGAATCTGGGTGGCTAATTGCAAGGGCAATATTCAAAGAACGGCCGGAGTATAGGCCAAATATCCTATTCTTTCCAAGCATTAAATATGAGACTCTACCTCTGGTAAAGTCAAGTTCTAAAGTGGTGCAAAAAGAGGTCATCTGTGATACTATGAGAAACAATACTGTTTATAAATATTATTTGGCTTTGTAGCACTCTAGCTAATAGCAAAAAACAGCTTTTCAGGATACTTATGTAGGTCTACTTAGCTTATTCAATACGGTTTTGCCTAATGGAAGATGACAACAATAATACCCCCGTACGAAGTTTCCTAAACAAATATATACCTTTGACTGCCGCGGTTTTGGTTGGTGTTGCCGCGGCTATTGCAATCAGTGAGCCAGTAATAAATTTTTTTGCCCTTCCATTAAATTCTTATGCAAAAGTTGGAATTTATTTAGTAATTACTATAGCCACTTTAGTAATTACTAAATTTGTTAGTACGACCTCTGATGATCAATGGGTATTTTTGGATCATATATTGACAGTTTTGTTAATTTTTTGTGGGGCGGCATTTCTACTATGGCCAGATTCAACTTCATGTGGAGAAGTATATATATTTAGAGCTGGATCGGGTACAGGTTCTCCTATTGATATATTGCGTACAAATTATGAAGTAGAAAATGATTTAGAAGCAATTGTCATAAGCAACAACTCCGTGCTTATATTAGATTATGAATGGATGGCAGCTCCAGACGGGCTAATTAAGAAAGGCAAGCAATCCGATAATCAAAACACTTTAATTGTCCCCAACCACTTTGCGGATGATTTTTTCGATGAAAAATTTGTTAGTGTTAGAGTTACGGGTTTGAGACCTACTTGGTTGAGAGGTAATGTTGACTGTGTAAGTAGCTCGAAAATTAGAATGGATATCAAGCTGCTGGATGCGGATGCCCCCCCATCTGGCCTAGAAGAAACTTTTCCTGTAGATGTTGGCACTTTAGTTCCGACACCCACAGCGACTCCGACACCGACACCCACAGCGACTCCGACACCGACACCTACAGCAACTCAGACACCGACACCTACAGCAACTCAGACACCGACACCTACAGCAACTCAGACACCG
>JAHDEN010000211.1:8212-10026 GCA_020628815.1 Chloroflexota bacterium
ACACCTACAGCGACTCAGACACCGACACCTACAGCGACTCAGACATCATCTGATATAGTTGTACAAGTGACGCAAATAGTGGAAGCTGGTCGTCCAACTGAGACTCGTGTTCCGATTACAATTCTCTCTCCAAGTGAGGGGCAATGGTTTGGCAAAAACGAGACAATTGAAATTATCTGGAGAGACGGAGTTCCCCGATTTAGACTTGAATTAGAATCCGAAGAGTGTAGAGACTCTGAAGTGCCTATTTTGGTGGAAACGCCTACCCTAAATACAAGGGTTGAGTTTAGTACTTCACAGCTTGATACGTCTTGTCCAGGTTTATGGACTATTACGATTACTGATATTATAAACCAGAAAACAAAGACAACATTTAATTATGATCCAGAACATGAACTTGGGCCTCCTCCATCTCCTCCTGATGGCCCACCACCATCACCCCGTGAAGGGTCACCTTAAATTTTGGATGATGCGCTCGCAGGTAATTGGCCATGTTACAGCCATATTTTAGGTGTCCAAACTTTATTCAAGGCATCGATAAGTAGTAATATATTTTTAATTAAGCGATTCAGCTTGTTAGGTTCCTGACACTAACTATATTTACTTTGGGAGTTTACTAGTTTGATGTAGAGCGAAAATACATATAGGGAAAATATTTTATGAAGTACCAAAAAAAAATATTCACGTTGCTAATAATTTTTTACTGTGCAATTTTTGTCATTGTTATATTTCATGGTGCCTTGACGATACCAACAGGGGCATCAGAAGTGGGACATTTTAACTCAGCCAATATCGGATGTGATGCTTATTTACCGCTTTTGATTAAAGAATATCCCGGACCTATTCCCTCGCTAATTCCGCCAACGCCAATCCCGCCAACACCAATTCCATTTTTCCCATATGATCAGGAAAAAGAAGACAACGATTCATTTGCAGATTCAAATGGGTATTTGGAGCCTAACAAAGAATACACTGGACTGCAGGATGATGATTTTGATGTGTTTAACTTTTTCACTGAAACTGCAGGCGAAATAATAATTTCTTTGTCGGAGCATTCGGGTTCTCGAGTACGAATCGCTATTTATCATTCAAACAAAGATTTATTGGGTTTTGACTATGTTCCCTTTGAGGAGGCAAAAGAATATAAATTTAATCTCCCAACTAAGGGAAAATATTATATTTCGATTTACTCAGAAGGAAATCATACTTCTGGGCCTTACATTTTGTCATACGAGTTTTATGTGAACAAAAATTTTGAAGATTCATCTCCCTCAGTTCTTCCACCATGTCAAGATATCACATCTACGCCGATAATGACTGATACTCCTAATCCACCTGAAGGGATTATTTTAAATGAAACATTCGATGACAATGAACGTGATTGGTTTGATGGAGAATTAAATGGCTCGAGAGGGCGTGAAAGGTGGGTGGTTGATACCGAGGATGGTATCTATAAACTCTTTGCGGACTTTGATGAACCCCCACGTTCCATGTTTCTTATTGATGTTCCTACTGTAATCCAAAAGAATTACACTCTAACCTTTGACGTAAAAATCGAAGATGGTGGAGAGAATTCAAAGATAGTAATAGATACTAGAAAAGAGAATCGAGACGTTAACAATCGTTGGATTGATTCATTCAATCGCATTATCCTTGGGATTGGAGAAAATAAAGTGTATAAGGTTAAATTTAGGACAAACGGCTCTTGGGATATTTCTTCTGAGATTACGGGTTATGTAGATGGTAATGAATATATTTTCGAGGAAGGAAAAACTTCTGAAATTAAGATAGTTCAGTCTGATGATACATTAGAG
>JAHDEN010000212.1 GCA_020628815.1 Chloroflexota bacterium
AGTTATATCACTGGATACAAGTGTTTAAATCTATTCCTGCTGAGAAAAGGCAAGGCAAAAATTTTGCCGATCTCATGAGAGTGGGATTGGTAGAACAAATAAACAAATTGGAGCTAGATGAAATTCCGACCCTAGACATGTCTGTTGCAGAAATGCCAAAAAAGGGTGGTAGACCCAAAAAGACGGCATTTTAACCCCTACCTAATCAATAACTCAAACTAAAAAGCCGCTTTAGCTCATGATGCTAAAGCGGCTTTTTTTTGTTATTTTGAAAGGAGATTTTTTTACCGATCAAATTCGATAAAAAGTATTGCCTATTTTCTAAGCACCACCCCATATTAGGACATAAATCGTCTTTCCAATATCTGTTCAAGCATTAAAATAATAGGTAATGATTCAACCCAAGAGCACATTTGCACCATGGGACGAAGATGGATCTACTGAACTTGTTCAACGCTTCTTCTTCTTTTTCCTGGTTTTATCAAGCCTGACATGTGTCTACGCACTCTGGAATACGGTTAAAGCCCAAAATGTAGGTGGCTCTCTGACAATATTGGGCGTATTTATTTCAAGCGTTATCTCTCTTGGACTGTTTAGGGCTGGCGCCATACAGGGTGCGTTTAAGTTTATTGCCGTTGCCGGATTCTCGTTGGTTTTAATCAGAGTGACCCTGTTCATGGGTATCGACAACCATGCCTTTTATGTGTTTTTTCCGATCATCACGATGATTGGTATTCTGTTTCGCGATAAGCCATTTTTTATATCTGTACTTGCGCTGTTGATGGCCGTTTGGTGTGTCGGCGTTTTTAGGCTTGATCAAAACGGGTTTTACGAAGGACATTCAATCGAGGAGAGCCCAGAGTTTAGATATGTCATTATCTGCGTTTCATTGCTTCTGTTGATTTTTGTACTTCAAATTGCGGCTCGAAATATCTTGAATGCGAATCGGAGTTTGATAATTGCCAAAGATGAAGCCTTGATTGCCCAAATGAGAGCGGAAGAGGCGAATCAGGCTAAATCAACTTTTTTAGCCAACATGAGCCATGAGCTTCGGACCCCATTAAATGCGATTATCGGCTATAGCGAATTGATCTCAGAGGATAATGAAGGGGAAACAAAAGAAGACTCTGAAAAGATTGAAGTGTCTGCCAAAAATCTGTTGACGATCATTAATTCGATTCTTGAGATTTCAAAGATTGAAACGGGGGCCGTTACCCTAAATGTATCTGAATTCGACCTAAATAAGTTGCTTGATGAGGTTGAGGTTATTGTTGCACCCCAAATAGACTTGAAAGGGAATGAGTTTAAAAGAGAGATCGATGCGTCACTTACAACTATCAAAACCGACAGACAAAAACTAAGTCAGATACTTATTAATCTACTAAACAATGCCAATAAATTTACGGCAGATGGACAAATTCATTTAGCGATTTCGTCTGATGCAAAGAACTTAGTTTTTAGTGTTGCGGATACGGGTATCGGGATTCCTGCTGAGGCACAAGTTTTGGTATTTAAACCCTTTAAACAGGTAAATAACGAATATAACCGTCGGCATGATGGTGCCGGATTGGGGCTGGCAATTTGTAAGCAATTTGCGGAGCTGATGAACGGAGAGCTAACGTTGACTTCTCGTTTGGGCAAAGGGTCTACATTTACCCTAACTTTGCCAAATCAATAGCTTGATAGATAGTTTCACGACCTAACATAGCTTGCTTGCCCCGGCCGACTATTGGGTACGGGGTAGGATGGGACTAACTTCTATGATGACGAAATTGAATAGTTGGCGAACTGTTTTCGATAAGTAGTTGGTGACAGCTGTAGGTATTTGCGGAAATTGTGGCGCATCGTGATTGCCGTGTTGAAACCAGAATGATAAGCGATCATTTCAATCGTCTGGTCAGTTGATTCAAGGAGGGTTTTGGCCAGTTCAAGACGTTGCTGAATCAGCCATTCTTTTGGGCTCATGTTGATCGTTTTTCTAAAAAGCCGGTCAAACGTTCGTCTTGTCATATTAGCCCTTTCTGCCAACTGATTGACTTCAAGAGGTTGATCAAGATGTTGAATGGCCCAATCTAGCGTGTCGGAAAAATGGCTTGCCTCTTTATGGACAGGTGTTTCAACAAACTGTGATTGGCCGCCGTTTCTATGGGCGGCCAACACCAAACGACGAGCCACTTGATTTGCAATCTGATACCCATATTGACTTCGAATGACCTCGATTCCTAAATCAATCCCCGCTGAACTGCCTGCTGAACAACCTATTTGCCCCTCATAGAGAAATAAAACGTCGTCAACATATTCAGTAGAAGGAAACCGGCGTTTGAACTCGTCCGCATAACGCCAATGGGTGATGCCTCGCCTCCCGGCCAGCAAGCCAACTTCGCCCAGTAAAAAGGCTCCGGAACAAAATGAGATGATTTCACCTCCATTTTGATAGAAATGTTTTAACGCCTCAGATATGACTTCGGGCACTTGGCGGTGAATGGGCCAACTGGGGATAACCAGCATATCGTAGTCAGACAAGCTGCTAACGATTTGTGGCTGAATCAACAAGCCTCCAGTGGCGCTTAATGGTTGGTTTGAAAAGGTCACCACTTCCGTCTGATACCAATTAGGGATTTCGGGGCGAGGCAATGCAAATAGCTCAACCGCACAGCCTAGTTCAAATAGCGCGAGCCCATCATCAACTAAGATTGCAACTCGCTGGGGTTCTTTTTGGTCGTTCATCATCATATTTGTGGTATGTATCGGCCGAATTTGGCTGAATATTAACGTATATTATCTTATAAGCCAATTTTAACCCTCGTCGGAACTCTTTAAGATGTTGTTACTGACTTCGATTTGGAGTCAATAAAAAAACTAAGTTTTAGAGGAAATTGAAAAAATGAGAGAAACAGATTTATTTGCGGCCATTAACCTTTATTTCGATGCTATCTACTATTGTGACGTTGATATGCTCGATAAAGTATTTCACAAAGCATCCAGTCTTTTTGATGTTGATGAAGGTTCTTTGCTGGTTGACCCTATCGCTAGCTTTAGAAATGATGTTGACAATAGACCTTCGCCAGCGAGTAAAAACCAAGAAAGAGAAGAAGAAATTATTTTGATTGATTGGTTATCACAAGATTGTGCGGTGGTGAAATTGCGGCTAAGAGCTCATAACAACATTTTTGTTGATCATCTAAGTTTTGTAAAAGACAGTGATGGATGGTGCATCGTTTCTAAAGTATGGCATCTGGAGCGCGTGGTTGAATAGGGACGGGGACCCCAAGCGGACCGATTTAAAAGTAGGAATTTGTGTGAATGGGGCAGGGCGAGTTGAAATCAAATCTTAGAAAAAATGAGTAGGTGGAGCCTACAAAGTTGATATTGCTTAAGGATTATTTCGGATTAGATGACATGGCTGGCAAAAAATTTGCCAAGCTGGTGCAAGGTGATGTCTGTGAGCGGGCTAGCCTAGCCTAGCCTATCAATCCGCCTTTGGGTTGATTCATGACGCTGTAAATTACTTGTTTAATAGCATCTCATCGGCCGATTTCGATCAAAAAGTCCAAGGCAAAAATTAAATTAATTAAAAAAGAACCGTTTAACAGGTTACGGTCAAAGGAGATCAAATGGGTACGAAATCAGTTAGTTTAGAGAATAATCGGTCAGAAAAAATGATTGGTTTTAAGTTGAAAAGCGGAACTGTTATAAAAATGATAATACTAACAGTAACCACAACACTGCTACTGTCTTGTTCAGTGCTTGGCATTGGTGGAGAACGACAAATTACGACGATCGGCACAGCTGAAGAGACCTTTGTGGATCAAGCGCGTGATCGTGAAATTGACGCCTTGATTTGGTACCCGACTCAACCGGTCGAAGGAAAAGAGTATGGAGGCAATAAAGTATTCTATGGATTTTTTGCTGATCCAGACGCTGAGATTGCTATACCTGAAAAAGCACCGCTTTATGTTTTGGTCCACGGTACAACTGGCACTTGGAGGAACCTGTCTTGGTTAGCGGCCGAATTGGCCGAAGGTGGAGCGATGGTCATTGCTGCTAACCATCCTGGTAGCACCTTTTTTAGTAACCCTACCCCGGCCGAAGTTCTAGAAACATGGAATCAACCGCAAGACGTTTCGTTCATGCTAGATAGCCTGTTGAGTTCAGAATACAGTCAATATATCGATGAAGAAAATATTGTGGTGATCGGCATGTCGCTGGGTGGTTACACCTCAATGGCGCTTTCAGGCGCAACTTTAGAAATGGAACGGATGCCTGAATTCTGCTCAACTTATCCAGATGATGGCTGCCGATACTTTGAGGATGTATTTGATACATTTGACGCTGAGTATTACGCTAAAACGAATCGCGGTTTTAAGGATGATCGGATCAAAGCGGCAATCGCATTTGCGCCGGGGTTAGTTGAATCAATGACGGTCGACTCTCTGCAAAGCCTAGAAACACCGATTCTGATTATCGGGGCAGAAGATGACAAAAACGTCCCTCCTGCAACCCATTTGATCCCCATGATCGATTATTTGCCGGAACACAGCCAATATCGTGAAATTGAGGAAGCGGCTCACTTTAGCTTTATGCAGATTTGCAAAGATGGTGCGCTTGAAATTTTAGAGAAAGAAGGGGAGGCATTTGCGTGCGAAGAAAGCGGCAACAAGAGTCGGATAGACATTCATGAAGAAGTAATCGACTTGATAGAAGAGTTTCTGGCAGATATTTAGAGCTCATGCCAACACATTGGCGAATTGAATTAATTGAGTCTGATCAGTCCTCATCGAAAACTTTCGATGGGGACTTTTGCTTTAGGCATTGGCTCTGTTGCAAAGATTGTTCCCATAGCTTGCCCCGGCCGGCTATTGGGTACGGGGTAGGATGAGATTCCCTATAAATAGCACAGCCAGCCCAACGGCCGCCCCGGCCGCCAAGTGAAACGAGCCACCACTCAGCTTGATCATAATCGCAATGGCCGCCCCAATCCCCCAACCGGCTAACGCTACTTGAGTCGAAAATTTGCGACCCGATAACCCGGTTACCAGCAAAATGGCGATGGCCGGAGGCATGATGGCTGCGAGCCAATCCAAAAACAAGATCAGAGACTGATCAAACCGGATAAGCCCTAAAAAGGTTCCCACACCCACAAGCATGATGGTTGCAGGTAAATAGCTCAAGTTCTTGACCACGCCGGTCCAAGCGAGTGACCCGGACACCATGGTTGAAAGGGCGGGGGACATGAGCGACACAAACAGGAACGCTTTCCCCATCAATGCCAGAGGCGTACCTGACAAAACAACGGCTAAATCGGGTGAGCCGGTTGCCCGGAACAGCATGACTCCGATTGTGACAGAGATCAAAAATACGGTGATAAATGAGGTCGCATCAAAAATAACGTCTCGGTCTGAGACAAGGTCCCATGTGAAATCGGTACTGCGCAGGGCAAATAGAGACGCAAAGGCGATAACGGCCGTGATGACTGAAAATATCGCTTGAGGCGTTGTTATAGGTGAAGGCGGCGCTGACACCTGTGAATCACTTACTTGCAAGGCGATGATGGCGGCAATAATCGCCATAGCCAAAGATGACAGTGTTGTGAGCCATACAAACCAGTTCCACTTATTAACTTCAAGGTTCCCAAGGATCAGAACGAGCAGCCCCATCCCTAAAACACCGATCCAGGATGCCTGGTTGATGCCAAATAAGTTGGCCAGACTGGTGCCACCGAGCCCCATTTGGAATCCGGCCCAACCGGTCATGCCTAATGCCATCGACAAATTAATGAGCACGGCACCCGCTCCAATGCCAAAGGTGTTGGTAGACCACTCGACAAACTTGGTGCGCCGCCGCCGGCCGATAATGCCCGCACCCACGCAGATAGACCACAGGCAAAGTGCTCCGATCGGCACAACCCACAAAAGCGCGGGGGTATCAAGTTTGGTTGCCAAGCTGCCCCCCAGCGTGATGCTGGCTGGATTAATGCCAATTCCGATCCAAATGCCAGCTCGGTTGTACCAGCGGGCGGTGTATGTTGTGGGGGGGGAAGTGGTTGTCATGGTTGAGAAATCGAACAAGGCATCTTGCAACCTGCATCAGGCTCTTGATGTTATCTTGCCAAGAATACGTTTAAGCGCAAAAGGCCCATATTTTGAACTGTCGCTGCTCTCGGCCGGATTGTCGCCTACAAGCCAATAGCCGTTGTCGAGCACCAGAGATACCCGCTTAATGATTTTGAGGTCAGCCTGTCGTGGATGCCATGCGACCACGATGTCACCTTCTTCCGGAAGCGTATCGACGTAAGCATAGGGGTCCATGAACAGCTCGTCCCCATCGTTTAGCCCCGGAAGCATTGAGGCGCCGGTTACGCGTATGCGTTTCCGACGCCCCAAAAGCAAGAGAACGTATTCAATGAAGCCTGCGTTCTCCGGATATTTTTCCATTTCAAGCAGACCAGTTAGATTTTTAAAACCTGACTGGTCTAGAATGTGTCATTAAGATGCTTTTACAAAAGCAACGTCGCGCCCTTTAGCCGCCCAGAAGATGTTGTGGATGTTTTCAACAGCTGCCATCAATGCTTCTGCATTTTCAAGGCTAACGCTGGTTTTACATGCAGAACAAAGTTTGGTTGCGTTCCAGATAATGTTGTGCAAATCTGGGTTTGCTTCCAAATGAACTGGTTTGAAGAAGTCGGTCCACAAAACCAAGATGTCGGTTTTGGTGCCGTGTGCTTGCTCTTCTTTGATCGCGATGTAGCGAGACATGGTGTTGTTGTACGCAACCACGGCCGCCGCATCGGACGCATCTGGTGCTTCCATAGCCAAGATTTTCTTGGTCATAGACAACACAGCTTCTGCTTTAATACGAGCATCTGCTGGATCATAGACGCCACAAGGGCCGTCACAGTGTGCACTTACTTCTTCTACTGCGAAGAGGTTTTTAATTAAATTTTTCATGGTGTACCTTCCTTTTTTGTTGGAGTCGGGACTAAAATCGGCCGCATAAACGGCCGGTAGATATTACGAAATAGACCCTAAATTTATCAAAAAGATCAGCTTCAACAAGCCGGTCAGATGAACTGTTTAGGGTTGATGCTGTTAACGGGTCTCGAGATATGCTTTGTACGCCGCTGCGTCCATTAATCCGTCAATTTCAGCCGCGTTACCGATCTTCATTTTTACAATCCAAGCTGCGCCATATGGATCTGTATTGGCTAGCTCAGGTGCATCTTCTAAAGCAGAGTTGATTTCAACAACTTCGCCAGAAATTGGAGCGTATAAGTCGGCCGCTGCTTTCACAGATTCAACCACACCAAATTCATCTCCGGCCGCTAACGAATCGCCGACTTCTGGCAGTTCGAAGTAGACAAGGTCAGCCAGTGAATCTTGGGCATAGTCTGTGATGCCGATTGTGGCGATATCACCTTCAACCAAAATCCATTCATCTTCTTTGGTGTATTTCAAATTATCTGGGACGTTTGACATATTTCCTCTTAAAAATTTCTTCTAATTGTGGCTCACCCACTAGTTTATCTCAATCTTTGTAGCCTTCCCAACCGATTAGCCGATTAGCATTTCAGCACACTCGCTTCGCTCGTTTTTAGCTAATCAGCCATTGTCCGACCAAGCTGAACGAGTTGCCATTTTAAACAACGAGCTGATAAAGCTGACATGCTAATCCGCTACATGCACAGCCGTTTAATCAGCCCTTTATACACTTCAACCGCCTGATAGAGTTCATTTAGCGGCACATGCTCTTCGATGGTGTGGGCAACTTTAATATCCCCTGGGCCAAGAATAACCAAATTCTTGATCACATTTTTCAAAAAGACCCCGTCGGTGCCATACGGGACGGTTTCAGCCTCTTCAACTTCGGTAAGTTCAAGCGACGCGGTCACAATATCGGCCGTTGGTGGGCAATAGAGCGAGTCAACCAAATCAACCTCAACATCCAGCCCATAAGCGTCTGCACGCTCTTGAATGTGGGCCAAGATCTCTTCTGTGCCAGCATCTGGCATCGCCCTAAAGCAAAGCCCCACAGTTGTTTTTGAGGCAGAGACGTTGAACGGTGTGTTGTAATCATTGATAACCATATTGAAACCGTTGGTAGGCGGGATGAACGAATCGTTTTGGTACATCGGATTGCTTTTCATCTCTGCATCGAGCTTGGTCATGTCGGCCATGAATGGGGCGATTTTGAGCGTGGCGCTTTCGCCCAGCCCGGTGCTGGTGTGCGCCGCCCGGCCGTGTGCGGTCACGTTGACCGTGGCAAACCCTTTGTGCGAATAGACCGGAATCATGCTGGTTGGTTCAGCAATGATGCCGTGCTCCGGCCGATCCCGTTTAAGCATCTCAGACTCTTCACTCAAAAATTTCGCTCCGGTTAGTCCAACCTCTTCATCGCTGGTAACCACAATGTAGATAGGCTTTTTGAGCTGGGATGGGTCGATTTGGGTGGCGGCAATCACCGTAGCGGCTAAAGGCCCTTTCATGTCGCACGAGCCTCGGCCGTAAAGCAAAGGCCCTTTGATTTCGGGATCAAACGCTGGCCATTGATCCTCCTGTCCCGGAACGGTGTCCGAGTGGGAGCAAAAAGCCAATCCCCCTGAACCTGGACCCAGTTTGGCAACAAAATTCGCTTTCAGTACCCCATTCTCATCTTCGTATGTCCGGCGTTCAACTTCAAAGCCTGCTTGACTCAAAATATCTTCAAGGATTTTGTTTACATCTGCGTTGGTGTCTTTGCTGACCGAAGGCATCGAAATCAGCTTTTTGGTGAGTTCTAAAACGTTCATTTTGGGAGTCCTCAATCTTTTTCGTAGTTGTAACCCAAATCGGCCGATTAGCAATCTTATCGATGTAAATCTTCTTCATTTTGTTGTGTAAATATCTCTCAAATCTGATTTGTAATGAGATAGAAAAATTACCGTCCAAACGGTCTGTAACTTTGTCTGTTTGAATTACACTGCTAAAATTCTGAAAATTTTATTTGGAGATATCTAATGGCAACCCCATCCCCTAAAAGAAGAAGACGAAACCGGCCGCAGCGCGGTCCCAATGCCGATAAGATTCAAAAAATCCTACAGCCAACTATGAATGTGCCGTTCTACGAGCTGTTGAATGAAGAGCAGCTTGAGCTTGTACACGAAAAATCGATGCAAATTATGGAAGAGGGGGGGATCGCATTTATTTACGAGCCAGCCCTAAAATATTTTCGTGAGGCGGGCTGTAAAGTTGACGGGGACATCGTTTATTTTGATCGTGAATTTGTGATGGAGACTTTGGCCAAGGCTCCATCACGTTTCGAATGGACCGCGCGCGATCCTGAAAAAAGTGTCCAGATCGGGGAAAACTATGTCTGTTTTGCCCCGGTGGTGGGGCCACCGTTTGTGCGCGATCTAGACGGCGGCCGTCGTGATGGAACCCGCAACGATTTGCAAAACTTTATCAAGATGACCCAAGCTACGCCGTATCTCCATTGCTCAACGCAAGAGATTGTGGTCCCGGCCGACATTCCAATTGCGCATAGGCATCTAGAACTGTTCTATGATCATCTAACGATGGGGGATAAACCCACCATGGGCGTCTACCATACCGGTCTCACCGCAACCGACTCAGTCAACTTAGCCAAAATCGCATTTGGCGAGCAAGCGATGCGGGACAACCACTATCTGCACGGTATCGTGAACGTCAGCAGCCCCCGCCGCTTAGACGACCGGATGCTGTCGATGCTCATCGCTTATGCCGAAAACAATCAGATTATCGACTGTACGCCGTTTATTTTGTCTGGGGCGATGGGGCCAGTCTCGATTCTAGGGACAGTGGCTCAACTCAACGCTGAAGCGATTTCCGGTATTCTGCTTGCTCAGCTGGTTAATCCGGGCAATCCGTGCATTTATGGCTCGTTCCAGGCGGTGGTTGATCTGCAATCAGGTGCACCGGTGATGGGGGCCCCTGAAAGCCAGTTGGCCCTGTACATGAACGCGCAGCTGGCCCGCAAATACAAAA
>JAHDEN010000213.1 GCA_020628815.1 Chloroflexota bacterium
TGTTTTCTGTGTCATTATTTCCATTCTGGGGCGAGACAATTTATGGGATTTTCTAAATTTCGAAAGTTTTGCCATTAAAGTGTCTTAGCCCCTACGCGAAGTCCTGTAGGGGCTAAGAATAAATTGAGGTTTAACGTACATAAATCATGTGGGCGAAGGTATTCTTAAACATGAGATTCGTTCGAACAATTTGACCAAACCATGATAGAGTCTATCATTGAGCGAACGCTGTAAACCCAATCTGGATAAATAGCGAACGATACTGTTTATGAATGCTTCAAACGGGCCAAGCAACGATGCGCAAGATCAAGATCAAAGGCGCATTAGTCGAATACTAATCGGGATAATTCTGCTGACTCTCCCATGCTATTGTTTGGGAATTACCCTACTGCAATTTGCACCGCCAACTCCGGCTGATGGCCCAAACGATGTTGTTGTAGATGGGGAAGTTAACCTTACTCCGGCACAAACCATCATCGTTATTACCAGCGACCCAGAAATAAATCCTGATTTGCCCACAGCGGTTCCTACAGTTGAGCAGGCGCCACCAACGCCAACCCTCATCATCACCCAAATTACCAGCAACGAACCGGTTGATTTATTGCCGACACCCACTCAATCCGACCCCGGGGCAATTTGTTCCCCCCACAATCGCGCCACCCCCAACCGCCACATCAACCGAGACCCAAACACCAACGCCGACCTCAACTGGCGTATTTACTGGAACAGTACCGATAACAGCCACTGCCACATTAGATCTAAGCGTCACCCCAACACTGATCCCAACTGAAACAACAACGCCAACTCCAACGTTGCCACCCACAGAAACACCAACGCCAACCGAAACCCAGGCTGCCATTCCGTTGCCACCCACGAGCACACCGGCCCCTACCGCAACGGAAACGCTTATCCCCACAGAAACACCGGTTGTAGTTGCTACGGAAGTACCCACAGAGGTTCCTACCGAACCTCCAACAGAACCACCGACTGAGATTCCAACTGAACCTCCGCCAGACCCACCAACAGAGGTACCGACTGAACCGGCACCTGAACCCCCAACCGAAGTGCCGACTGAACCTCCGCCAGCTGATACACCTGTACCAACTGAGCCACCGCCCGATGAGGGTGGAGATGACAGCTAAGTGGGTTAATCCAAAAGTTAGTTTTAAAAAATACCAAACAAAATCGTCATTCCTGCGGAAAGCACACCGCTGAATACTCGCAAAGGCGAGTATGACGGTTCCAAAACAAGTGCATTGTATAAACGTTTCAGTGTGTTTAATAGGCAGTCAAGTACCTGTTTACTCAACTGCCTACTGCTAATATTTATGGAAAGTTTTGATTTACTCCAAACCCTGTGTGAAACGCCCGGCCCTTCTGGATTTGAATCTGGAATTGCGGCCGTCATTCAGGAAATATGGGACCCCTTAACCGATGAGATGTCGATTGACCGGACCGGAAGCCTAAGCGCCCTGCGCAAAGGGTCTGGCCCACTTGTAAAACAGCCAAACGGGAGCGAACGACGGCCGACCATTATGCTGGCGGCCCATATGGACGAATTGGGGCTAATGGTCACCAATCTGTTAGAACACAACGGCAATGGCTTTTTACGTATTATCAACTTAGGTGGCGTTGACTGGCGACAAACGGCCGGGCAACGTGTCATGGTCCACGGCTTTGATCCAGACACCGGCGCACCCAAAAATATACAAGGTGTCATCGGCAACTTACCTGGCTGGATGTTGCCCAAACAGCACCAAGGCAAACCGTACACCTACGAAACCCTCGTCATCGATATGGGTTTGCCGTTTGAAACGGTGCAAAAATATGTCTCTATCGGCAACGCCGTTAGCTTTGATCGCAAACTGCACAAGCTGCAGGGGAAACGGGTAGCGGGCAAAGCGCTCGACAATCGTTGCTCTGTTGCAATTTTGACCATTTGCCTAGAACAGCTTGCCAGCCGCACACATGGGTGGGACGTGCTAGCCGTTGCGACGTCCCAAGAAGAAACCCGTTTGCTAGGTGCATTTAACACCGCCAACGCCTTCCGGCCGGACATCGCCATCGCCATTGATGTGACGTTTGGCAGTGGCCCGCTGGCATCTGACGAACGGACATTTAAATTAGGAGATGGCCCCGTAGTCGGTCACATGCCCGACTGCCATCCCGGCGTGCGCAAAGGGCTAAAAGATGCGGCCGCAAAAATCGATATGCGGGTGCAAAAAGAATACAATGCCCGCCCTGGTGGAACCGATGCCTATAACCTGCAAATTGCGGCCGAAGGGATTCCCACCAGCATTATCGGGGTGGCATTGCGCTACATGCATACCATGACCGAACACATTGATATGCGGGATGTAGAGCGCACCGGCCGACTCTTGGCAGAATACATTGCGGAGCTTGACGAAGAAACGTTGCCCAGCTTTAGCAAAATGATGATGGACTGATAAAAGGCGCAAGGGGCAAGGATAAGGGTGAAATTGAAATCACTTTTATCCTTTATCCTTCTGCTTTTATCCTTTTAAATGAACGAATTACTCAAACAACTCACAGAAATCCCCGGTGTATCGGGAGATGAAAAAGAGGTCCGTAAGGCGATCAAAGATCTGATTGAGCCCCACGTCGATGAATGGTACGTCGATGCGATGGGGAACCTCATCGCCCTAAAAAAGGGGACGGGTGAAAGTGACCTGCGTGTGATGCTAGATGCCCACATGGATGAAGTTGGCTTTTTGATCACAGATGTGATGGCTGACGGCACTTTTAAATTTTCGACCGTAGGTGGCTTTGACGAACGGATTTTGCAGGGGAAAGTATTACAGGTTGGCCCCAAGAAAATCACCGGTGTCATCGGCGGCAAGCCGGTCCACCTGTCATCTGCGGCCGAGCGGCGCAAAACGGTGCCGACGAGTCAGCTACGCATTGATATCGGGGCGGCCGGTAAAGATTCGGCTCGTGGCAAAGTGCAGGTGGGGCAATACGCCACGTTTGACAGCGAATACACTGAGCTAGACGAAGTTGCGATAGGCAAGGCGTTTGATGACCGGGCCGGATGTGCCATCATCATCGAACTGCTCAAGGGAGAACCGTTCCCGTTTGATGTGTATGCCAGCTTTACGGTGCAAGAAGAGGTTGGGCTACGGGGTGCACATGCGGCCGCGGCCAACATCAAACCCGATGTTGCCTTTGTGCTCGATTGCACCCCATCCTACGATTTACCCAATAAAGAAGATGTGAGCACCAATGTCGCTTTGGGACACGGCCCAGCCATTTATGTGATGGATCGGGCCACGATTCAAGATCCACGCTTGGTCAGCTACCTGATGCGCACGGCCGAAGAGAACGACCTGCGCTTTCAGTTGCGCAAACCGGGCGGCGGCGGCACAAACACCGCCAGCGTACAGCGCAGCGGCCCTGGTGTGGTTAGCGCCACAGTCAGTTTACCCGGCCGCTACATGCACGGCCCTAACTCCATGATCAATCTGAACGATTATGATCAAATGATCCAACTTTTGGATGCGGCATTAAGAAATTTTAACCGCGACATAATTGATCGCGTGTAACAAGAATATTTACGATTTGCGATTTTGGATTGACGATTCTCGCCGTGGCAAACCTACTTGTGGCATGAGATATTAATCGTAAATCGTAAATCAGAAATCGAAAATCAAAACATGTTTGACTTAATCAAAAAACTCGCAGAACTGTACGGACCCTCTGGATTTGAAGATCAAATTCGGCCGGTGATTCGCACCGAAATCGAAAAATTAGCCGACGAAATCAGCACCGACGCCATGGGCAACCTAATCGCCCTAATAAAAGGGAAAGGAAAAGGTGAGAAGCTCAAAGTGATGATTGCCGCCCATATGGACGAGATCGGAATCATGGTCAACCACATCACCGAAGATGGGTTTTTGCGCTTTACCAACATTGGCGGTTTACGTGCGGCTAACCTGCATGGCGGCCGGGTCCAATTTGCAGATGGTACCATTGGGGTCATTTCGTGCGACAAAGCGGCCGACGCGTCTAAAGTGCCGTCGCTCGACAAATTTTACATCGACGTAGGAGCCAGCGGGAAAGCCGATTGCCCCGTTAGCGTGGGAGATGCGGCCGGATTTTTGCGCCCCACCATTCAGCAAGGCAGCCGGGTCATGGGCAAAGCGCTCGATGACCGGATCGGTTGTGTTGTAGCGATTGAGGCTATGAAAGCCTTAAAGAAGAAAAAATCTGCACACGATCTCTATTTTGTCTTTTCGGTACAAGAAGAAGTTGGGGTGCGTGGCGCCACCATTGCGGCCAACGTAATTGGGCCAGATGTCGGGATTGCGCTTGACGTAACCTTGACCGGCGACGTTCATAACGGACCGGAAATGGCGATTGCGCTGGGTGACGGTGCGGCGATTAAGGCGAAAGATGCCGGGATGATCGCCCATGTTGGGCTAGTTAACCTGATGAAAAAGCGGGCGGCCGACGCCAAAATCCCATACCAGATCGAAGTGTTAACCGGTGGATCAACCGATGCACGTGCGATGCAGCTATCAGGCGTGGGGGCCGCGGCCGGGTGTATTTCTATCCCTTGCCGCTACGTTCATAGCCCCAGCGAAGTGGTAGACATGGTTGATGTCCAAGCTTCCATCGATCTGTTGGTTGAGATTCTGAGCAACGATCTAGACATTTAGGATTGACGATTTTCGATTGGCGATTTTTGCCACGTCACCAGATTCCCAATTAGATCGGGACGTTTCAGCGGCAAGTCATGATCGTCAACCGAAAATCTGAAATCGTCGATCTCCCCATGTCCACAAACAAACTCGGGTTCGTCTTTGCTATGCTCGCCTACATGTGGTGGGGGTTTGCACCCATCTACTGGAAATTTTTGGCCCATGTTCCGGCCCTAGAAATTCTGGGGCATCGAATGGTTTGGGCACTCGCGTTCCTGATCCTGTTTTTAACCGTGCGTCGCAATTGGGGGTGGCTGGCTGATGCGCTCAAAAATCCCCGCTTGTTGATCATGACCGGCCTAGCCGCCATTATGCTGGTCCTAAATGCATGGCTCTACACATGGGGGATCACCAACAATCGCATTGTTGATGTCAGCTTGGGGTATTTCATGAATCCGTTGCTCATCGTTTTGGCCGGATACCTAATCTATCAGGAGAAATTACGGCCGATGCAGTGGGTGGCGATCAGTATTGCCGCCTGTGGCGTGCTCTACCTCACGTTTATTTATGGCCAATTTCCGCTGGTGGGCATCTCATTGGCGTTGGCTTTTACCGGCTACAGCATTTTCAAAAAGCAGACCACGCTTAACACGTTTGAGAGCATGACTTTAGAGATGGGATTAATGTTTCCGGTATTTATCGTTTACCTGCTAACGCTGGGTCAAAGCGGGAGCAGCACCTTCACTTCGGCCGGGCCACAAACGACGATTCTGTTGATTATTGGCGGGGCTGTAGCCATCACCCCATTTTTGCTGTTCTCAGCCGCCGCCGGCCGTATTCCACTCTTTTATTTGGGGATTATGCAGTACATCGGCCCCTCAATTTCTTTTTTGTTGGGGGTGTTTGTTTATGGAGAACCGGTTAACACCAGCCTGCTAATCGGTTTTTGTTTTGTGTGGGTGGCTTTAGTCGTGTTTGCATTTGAAGGGTTCCAGTTTGTGCAGAAGCAGGCTCGATTGGCATGAAGTAGCGATCAACTGCACTCAAAAACAATCATAGGAACCCTAGAAATTATCTTTCCCAAAACACGATATGTATGTAGGGGCATCCCTTGTTAAGCAAAGCGACTTTGTGGGTGTCCTGAGGTACAGCATGGCGTCAAGTTGGGTGCCCACAAGGGACACCCCTACATCACCAGGCTAAGTTTGGCATCGATGATTTCTCTCCGAATCTGCTTAAGTTGATCCACATAGTTCCGCCCCCTTCGACCCCTACACTTATTCTTTCCCTTTACTGATCTTGGCCGTCATCCCCCGGCCGCCTGAAATTTTTTGATAAAGCTTAAACGTCTCAGGCTCAGGGCTAATCCCCATATCACGCTCCAGCGTCTCTTCACACTCATCGTACAACCGCAACGCTTTCGACCGGTTCCCCATCTGGAACTCCGCCTGAATTAACATGCGCCAAGCAGGTTCCCAACATTTATCCTGTGCCAAAACCTGCTGAGCGATTTCGATTACACCGTGCCAATTCCCCTGCAACATACACACCTGCCCTACGCGTTCGGCCGTGCGCAACCAAATCGACTGATAGCGGCGACGCCCCTCATCGGCCCACTCTTCATACGGGTACTCTTGCAGGTATTCACCCGTGTAGAGCTTGAGCGCTTTTTCATAGTAAGGCAGCGCCGCTTCTGGCTGAGTGTTGTACAACCGATCCCCCGTGCTCACCAAACGATCTAGCTCAAAAGCGTCTACAACCAAATCCGCATAGGTGATTAGCCCATAGCGAGACGCATCACGCGTCACGTAAGACGATGGGGATTTACGATCCCGATTGGGTTCAAGCACCTTAGTCAGCGTTGTGTACGCAATTTTAAAGTCTCGCTGCCCACCCTCTTCATCCAGCTCCGGCCACAGCGTGTCGATAATCTGCTCCCGCTCCATGAGGTTGCCCGATTGGGTGATAAACAGCTGAAACAGCTGGCGAGCCTTTTGCCGTTTCCAATCCCCCGGCTTAATCTCTTGCTGACCCTGCCACACTTGGAAATTGCCAAACATATTGACCCGCAGTTTAAATCCAGGATGGGTCTCGATTTTATGCAGCTGCATCCCTTCTAAAATTTTAGCTGCCACCACGCTGGCATGCATCAACTTTTCGTCTTTCTTCCCTTTGGCATCGGCAAGACCAATCCCTTTGTGTTTTACTTTTAAAAGTAAGGGGATCAGCACCCGTGGATCAGGCGGGGCATAGAGCGAGGTTTTTGAAAATAGAAATTCGTACCGGTTACGGGCAACCATATCTAAAAACCGATAAAGCTCATCAAACAAACGGTTGTCATCTTTCTGAATGCTCAAAATCAGGCAGCGCCACATAGAAGCGCAGGTTTCGCCAAACTTATCGCCAGAATTTTCAAACGATTCTTCGGCCTGATTGATCCAGCCTAAGCCGTTTTCATGGTCCCCGTTTAACACATGGCTGGCCCCGATAAACAGCTCTACACCGGCCTGAATCCAGCGGTCGCCAGCCCGCTGAGCCATCGTAATCGCTTCGATTCCGATTTGGCGTGCGTACTCCGTATCCCCTTTGTACCCATAAATTTGGCACTGCCCCCACAAAGCCAACAGTTTTAGTCGGGGGACCATCAGCCGGTCACTCATATCAATCGCTTGTTCAAAACACCCTTTGGCAATTTCATCCCCGCTGCTGTCTCGGCGGGTGAGGTTTGCCAATCCCAAGCGGCTGGTAGCCACGGCCGTAATGTATTGCGAATTAAGATATTCACCACGTTCAATCGCTTGTAACGAAGCCTGATCCGCTTCTTCCGCTTCGCCCAAAAGCGAATAGGTAAGCGATAAAAGCAACAGGGGTTCACGATGGGCGCGTGGCCGCAAAACTGGCCGATTCTGTTCTTCGCGCAGTTGCTGTAACAGCAGCTGTCGTGCCTCGCGCAAGCGGCCGGTACGTAACAGCAACCGAGCTTGGAGCTCAGTTTCCAATCCGCTCGCCGTTTGCCGCTCAGACAGCTCCTGAGCCGACTCACCGGCCGGACCTAATCCCTGATTCAGACGATTTTCCAAAATCAGCTGGTGAATTTGGTCATGCACCTCATCCGGTTGCTCCAATTTAACCAAAAGGGATTGAGCCTCATCCAAAAGTGCCTGAGCTGCGGCCGGGTTGATGGTGTCTAGATAGACACGGGCCTGACTGTACAGCGCATACGACAGCGCATTGACATCATCACTCCCACGCAAAAGCTCAATCGCTTGCCGATAATGATCCAATGACTGATCAAACTGGCTGTGCAGCCGGTCGATGTGGCCCAAATAGACAGACAACATCGGATATTGTTCTTTCTTTTCGGCCGGTAACCGATCAATCCAACCAGATAGCGTATCGAGTCGGCCGTCTGTCACCAGCGTGCGCCCAATTTGGGCGATGATTTGTGCCGCCCGCTCAAAGTCTCCCCCGTCGAGCAAGTGCAAAATCGCCCCTTCAGGGTTCATACGGGCCAGCAGTAGATCGGCTGCAAATAGATTCAGCTTGTTCAACTCTTGGGCCGTATTTAGGTTTGACAACACATCTCTAAAAAGATGGTGGTAGCGCAAGCCGCCCGTCTCGAGCGGAACCACAAACAGCCCGTACGTTTGCAGATAGTTTAAAATTTCTTGGCTGTCGTCCGCATCACGAAGCTGATTACATAGCTCCACATCTAAAATAGACAGCACGGCCGTTTGCTTTAAAAACTGCTGAATTTCCGGCCGCTGTTGATTCACTACCTCACGGGTTAAATAGGCAAACAAATTTTCAGAACCAGCCAAATGGGCCAATGATTCCTGCACGTTTTTCGGGTCGCTTGATTGGTTTTGCAGATTCTGCCAAATGAGCGGGAGCGCAATCGGCCACCCCTCAATCTGATCATGCAGCATCATCAGCTCTTTTTCATTTAGCTCCAAGTCATAGCGATCTTTGAACAGTGTGGCGATCTCGGCCGGAGTAAACGCCAGTTCAGCCTGATCAATTTCAAGCAGCTCCCCGTACATGCGCCACATCATGATTTCGGGCAATTTAAGCGGATGGCGTGTAGCGCAAATGGTGTGCAGATTTTGCGGTGCATGGGACAAAAAGCGGTTGAGCAAGCGGCAGGTCTCGTCCGACGCGTTGAGCAAATGGGCATCATCCAGCACCAAAAAGAGAGGGGTGTCTAATTTCTCGGCCGTCTCGTTAACCAATGCATCAACCACTTGGGTCCCAATCGCAGGGGTCCGGTTTCGCTCCCACTCTTCTAGCTGGGCGTGTGGCACTTGGGACAGACCGCCCAGAATCTCATCCAGCCCTGAAATCAGGTGGCTGATAAAGGTAAGCGGGTCGTTATCTTCGGGAGTAAGCTGATACCAAACGGCCGGAATGTGTGACTGGGCCAACAGGCTCAAAACCGTACTCTTGCCGTACCCGGTCCCCCCCCGAATCGTGGTTAAACGATAAGACTCCGCTTCTCGCAATCGTTCGCTGATGCGGGGGCGTGCGATGACAAATTTGCCCAAGCGGGGCGGCATTAATTTTGTTTTGACAAGGCGGGGTGATTTTGCTGACACAATTCGATTTTAACGGTTTGAACTTTGTGATGCTAGAAGGTAATTTGGGTTAATATAAATTATTGTGACTTACTCTTGCAAGGAGCCCTGAGCTTGTCGAAGGGTGATCTCGCATTTTCCAAACATATATCAATAAAAATCCAAATTATGTAGCTAACTCCTCAATCCCCTCCAGTGGAATCTGAGAAATCACACCGCCCAGCTTGAGAACTTGATCCAAATCCCCTTCAATTTTTAGTCGCCCTTGCTCAATCGCAATTTCGTAGTCGATCTCACGGCGGGCCAAACGGACAAAGTGATCGTCCCGAATCGTGAGCACCACATCTGGGTCTTCAAACTCACCTCGTTCAATTTTGCCCGGCTGTTCGCTCAAATCCATCTTCCAAGAGCTTTCTAAATCACCTGTGATTTTATATTGGAACCGGCCGACAGACTGCCGCAAATAATCTGGATTGTCTTCCAAAAATCGGCCGACAAATTCAAAAACCGCATCCGCTTTAGGCGATTTGGGCAGCGCAGCTTCCCGCTCACGGCGTACCTCTTCCAGCTCCAAAATCGCTGCTTCGAGCACATTGGCCTCTTCCCAAATATAGCGGGTAAACGTGTCAATATCCGGCATCGTCTTCTCATCAGACGTCGGGCTAATGGTCAGCTGCCCATCGTAGCTAAAGATCGTGATGATCAACCCCATCCCATCGGTAATCGGAGCCATCCCCATCATCGATTG